>PLDP01000119.1 GCA_003136795.1 Actinomycetota bacterium | reverse complement strand
CAGTTGCGTGTGCTGGGCTGCCTGATCGAGAAGCAGCGAACCACGCCCGAGCAGTATCCGCTGACGCTGAACGCGCTGCGGCTCGCGTGCAACCAGGCAACGAATCGCGACCCGGTGCTGGAGCTCGACGAGTCGCAGGTGCAGGCCGCCGCGCAGAGCCTCGGCACCCTCGGCTTCGCGCGGCTCGCGACGGGTCCGGGCTCGCGCACGGCGAAGTACCGGCAGCTCTTCGGCGAGGCGCTCGACCTGCTGCCCTCGGAGGTGTCAATCATGGCCGTGCTGATGCTCCGCGGGCCGCAGACGGTCGCAGAGCTGAAGACGCGCACGGAGCGCATGCACCACTTCGCGTCGGCGGACGACGTCACGACGACGCTGGCCCGGCTCGACGGGAAAGAACTCGTGCACCTCCTGCCGCGAGCGCCGGGCCAGCGGGAGGAGCGTTGGACGCACCTCCTGGCCGACACACCCTCGGAGCAGGCGCCGGTGCCGGACGGCGAGCCGACGACGATCGAGCAACGCCTCGCGCAGGTCGAAGCGAAGCTGCTGGAGCTCGAGCGCCGGCTCGGCGAGCGCGGTCTTTTGGACTAGAGCCCGAACGAGAGGCCGACCGAGAGCAGCCCGAGCGCGACGATCGCGGCGACGGTGCCTGCAAGCGCGAGCCGCTCGCGCAGCGCGGGCGCGTAGGGCCGCTGCAGCACGCGGAACGCGAGCAGCACCAGGAACCCGAGCACGAGCGGCAGCAGTGCTGCGTTCAGGATCTCGACGTGGACCGCCAGACCGACGAGCGAGCCGCTGCCGAGCACAAGGCCGGCGCCCGTGGCGACCGCGAGCGTGTAGATCCCGTAGAAGAGCGGGGCACGACGGGGCGTGTGGTCGAGGCTGCGCGGCCGCGAGCACGCCTCGGCGACGGCCCACGCGAGCGCGAGCGAGACGACGATCGCTGCGACGAGCGAGGCACCGAGGATGCCGGCGGTGAGAAGCACCCGTGCTGCGGTCGAGCCGAGCGCCGGCGACAGCGCCGCGGCAAGGTCGCCGACGGTGCGCAGCGAGCCGGCGCGACCGTGCAGGCCGACGGCAGCGGCGACGAGCACCGACGCCATCACGACCTGCGTTGCGACGGCCCCGACCGCGGTGTTCACGCGCGCAGCACGGAGATCGCGCGGGCCTAGTCCTTTGTCGAGGACCGCGCCCTGCTGGTAGAAGACCATCCACGGCATCACGACGGCGCCGATGTTCGCGGCCACCAGCGCCAGATAGCCGGTCTGGCCGAGCGGTTGCAACGGCGAGAGCCCGCGCGCGAGCTCCGGCAGGTGGGGATGGGAGAGGAGCGCCGCAGCGACGAACGCGAGCTCGGCGAGGCCCAGCGCGATCCCGACGAGCTCGACGCGGCGATAGGTTCCGGCCAGGACGAGCCAGACGAGGAACGCGGCAGCGGGCAGGACCGCCGCCCACGCGGGGATGCCGAACAACGCCGCGACGCCCGCGATGCCTGCGAACTCGGTCACGAGCGCGCCCACCGCGGCGACGATCAGCGCGCCCACCGAGAGGAGCGCCCAGTGCGGCCCGAACTGCTCCCGGATCAGCTGCGCATGTCCCTTGCCCGTGGCGATCCCGATCCGCACCGTCAGCTCCATGACGAGGTAGAGCACCGGCACGAGCAGCACCTGCAGGAAGAGCAGCCGGTAGCCCCACACGGCGCCCGACTGACCAGCCGTGACGATGCTGCCGGCGTCGGTATCCGCCAGCATCACCATCAGGCCGGGACCGATCAGCCAGAGCCAGCGGCGTTGCCCAGTCGTCCTCACGACCCGAGCCTCGTAGACGCCGGGAGGCACTGCCTCCGGCGGAGCTACTGATCAGTCCCGTGGTAAACCGCAAAAAGAAGGGGCCGCGGCGCCGCGGCCCCTTGCCCCAGACGAGCCGCCTCAGCGCCTAGACAAGCGCCTTGATGAACAGCTCAACTTCCTCGACCGGGAAGGTCTCGACCTCGATCACGTCGAGCGTCGCGATCCTCGCGTGCGCGCGGAACGCCGCCTCGACCGTGGGATACTTGACGATCGCGAAGAAGTCCCAGGGGCCCATCATCGCGAACGTCGTGTCGAGCTCGCCCTTCTCCTTCTCGACGAAGAGCTTGATCTTCTCGAGGTACTTCGGAGCCTCCTTGAGGCCCTCGCGTCCCTCGGGCGTCAACTTGATCAACGCCACATACGTGAACATCCGACCTACCTCCCGCAATTGACTGCAGCGCCGACCATCCCGCGCGGACGACGGAGCTGTCATCCGCGCGGACGCTGATCCGCCGGTCCCGATTACTGCGTCGGGAGGTCCTGCAGGGATTTAGAGCGACGCCGAAACCGGGCCACGCGCCGCGGGCGCTAGGAGGCCTGCGGGATGCGGGCCTCGAGCGCGGCGCCGAGCGCCTCGCGCACGGGCTCCAGCTCGATGCGGTCGAGCACGTCCTGGAAGAAGCCGCGCACGATCAGGCGCTCGGCCTCGGCACGGGAAAGGCCACGTGCCATCAGGTAGAAGAGCTCCTCGCGGTTGATCCGGCCCAGGGTCGCGCCGTGCGTGCAGCGCACGTCGTTGGCCATGATCTCGAGGCCGGGAATCGAGTCCGCGTGCGCCTTGTCGGAGAGCAGGAGGTTGCGGTTCTCCTGGTAGGCGTTCGTCTTCTGCGCCTGCTCCTCAACGCGGATCATCCCGCGCCAGACCGCGCTCGCGCTCTCGCGCAGCGCGCCCTTGAAGGCGAAGTCGCTCTCGGTGTTCGGCGCGATGTGCTCCTGGAACGTGTCGTAGTCGAGGTGCTGGTCACCGTCGGCGAAGTAGGCGCCCGTGACGCGCGAGGTCGCGCCCGGGCCGGCGAGGTCGTTCTCGATCCACACCTTGCCACGCTTCGAGCCGAAGCCGCCGATCACCCAGTCGAGCTCGGAGTCGCGCTCGAGCCACGCCTTGTAGCGGCCGAAGTGCCACGTCTCGCGCGAGAGGTTCTGCAGCGAGACGTACTCGATCTTCGCCGCGGGATGGACGAAGAGCTCGACGACCGCGTTCGTGTAGGCCTCCGTGTCGGGATGGTTCGACCCGAGGTCTTCGATCAGCGAGAAGCGCGCGCCCTCTTCCGCGATCACGACCATGCGCCAGAAGAGCGTCCCGCCGCTCGAGGTGACCTGGACGTAGAGCGGCTTCTCGAGCTCGACGCCCTTCGCCACGTGGACGAGGAGACCGTGCTCCCAGTACGCGAGGTTCTCGGCGGCGAAGCGGTCGTCGTCGGGGATCAGGGTCGCCGCGTAGTCACGCGGCAGGAGCTCGAAGCGAACGCCTTCCGGCGCGGAGAGGATCTCGATGCCGTTCTCGGTCACGACGGCGCGCGCGGCGACGTCGAGCTCGAGCGCCGGCTTGGTGTCTGACACCGGAACGGTGTCAGACACCGGTTAAGCNNCGAAACGGTGTCAGACACCTCTTGCGGATCGAAGCCGCGCAGGTCGGTGAAGCGCCAGTGCTCGTCCTTCGTGGACGGCAGCGGCAGCTCTGCGAACCGCTTCGCGGCCTGCTCGCGTGTCAGCGTGGTCATGACTGCGGCGCGTAGCGGCGGTGCAACATGATCGCGTTCCCGTCGGGATCGCGGAAGAACGCCATGTGGCAGACGGTCGTATCGAGGACGTCGCCTTCGAACTGGACGCCCTTCGCCTCGAGCTCCTTGCGCGCCTCGTGCACGTCGGGGACGCGCAGCGCGATGCTCGCGGTGTGCGGACTGGTGAACGACGACCCAACCGACTCCATGTTCAGGAGGTAGAGGCTGAGGTTCTCGCCGAGCTGATACTCGGGGAAGCCCTGGTCCTCCGCATGACCGACCGGCTCGAGCCCGAGCGTCTCACCGTAGAACTGCTTCGAGCGCTCCATGTCGGTGACCGGCACCGAGATGAAGTCGGTCCGTTCGACGATCAACCGACCGAACCTTCCATCTGGAGCTGGATCAAGCGGTTCATCTCGACGGCGTACTCGAGCGGCAGCTCCTTCGTGATCGGCTCGACGAAGCCGCTGACCACCATCGCCGACGCATCGGACTCGGAGAGCCCGCGCGACATGAGATAGAAGAGCTGCTCCTCGCCGATCTTCGAGACCGTCGCCTCGTGGCCGATGTCGACGTCGTTCTCGTCGATGCGAATGTACGGGTACGTGTCGGAGCGCGACTCGTCGTCGAGGATCAGCGCGTCGCAGACGACCTTCGACCGCGCGCCGTGCGCGCCCTTCGCGACCTCGAGCAGCCCGCGGTAGCCCGCGCGGCCGCCGTTCTTCGAGATCGACTTCGACGTGATCACGCTGGTGGTGTTCGGTGCGATGTGGACGCACTTGCCGCCCGCGTCCTGATGCTGGCCCTTGCCGGCGAACGCGATCGACAGCACCTCGCCGTGCGCGCCCTTGCCCGTCAGCCAGATCGCCGGGTACTTCATCGTCAGCTTCGAGCCAAGGTTCCCGTCGACCCACTCCATCGTCGCGTTCTCTTCCGCGATCGCGCGCTTGGTGACGAGGTTGTAGACGTTGTTCGACCAGTTCTGGATCGTGGTGTACCGACAGCGGCCGCCCTTCTTGACCACGATCTCCACGACAGCGCTGTGCAACGAGTCGGATGAGTAGATCGGCGCGGTGCAGCCCTCGACGTAATGCACGTACGCGTCCTCGTCGACGAGGATCAGCGTGCGCTCGAACTGGCCCATGTTCTCNNCCGCCCGACCACACGGCGCTGTTCAGCGCCGCGAACTTGTTGTCGTTCTGCGGGATGATCGTTCCGAAGTACTGCTTGAAGAGATCCTCATGCTCGCGGAGCGCGGTGTCGGTGTCGAGGAAGATCACGCCCTGCGCGGTGAGGTGCTCCTGCAGCTTGTGGTAGACGACCTCGCTCTCGTACTGCGCGCCGACGCCGGCGAGGTAGTTCTTCTCCGCCTCCGGGATGCCGAGCTTGTCCCACGTGTCCTTGATGTCGGCCGGCAGCTCCTCCCACGAGTTCGCCTGATTCTCGGTCGGCTTGATGTAGTAGAAGATGTTCTCGAAGTCGATCTCCGCGAGCGACGGCATCCCGCCCCACGTGGGCATCGGCCGCGCGAGGAAGTAGTCCAGCGACTTGTGGCGGAACTTGTTCATCCACTCCGGCTCGTCCTTGTGCGCCGAGATCGCGTCGACGAGCTCGTGCGAGAGGCCGCGGCCGCTCTTGAAGAAGTAGTCCTTCGCTTCGTCCGGATTGGAGAAGCCGTACTTGGTGCCGTAGTCAGCGCCGATTTCCTGGACGATCTCGGACTCGGTCTGTGCCATCAGGCTGCCTCTTCCTTCGGTTTCTCCCACTGGACATACCCGGAGGCCTCGAGCTTCTCCGCGAGCTCGGGGCCACCTTCCTCGACGATCTTGCCGTCGACGAACACGTGCACGAAGTCTGGGGTGATGTACTTCAAGATGCGGTTGTAGTGCGTGATCACGAGCGCGCCCATGTCGGGGCCAACGAGCCGCTGCACGCCTTCCGCGACGACCTTCAGCGCGTCGATGTCGAGACCGGAGTCGGTCTCGTCGAGCACGGCGATCTTCGGCTGCAGCATCGCCATCTGGAGAATCTCGACACGCTTCTTCTCGCCGCCGGAGAACCCGTCGTTCAGGTAGCGCGACGCGAGCTCGCGGCTCACCTTCAGGTCGTCCATCTTGCCGAGGAAGAGCTTGCGGAACTCGGGCACCGGCATCGGGTCGTCGACGCCGCCGTTTCGGGCCTTGCGCACGGCGTTCATCGCCTGCCGCAGGAAGTTCGTGACGGTCACGCCCGGGATCGCGTGCGGGTACTGAAAGGCGAGGAAGAGCCCGGCCTGGGCGCGTTCGTCGGCGCCGGCTTCGGTGATGTCCTGGCCGTCGAGCAGGATCTGGCCCTCGGTGATCACGTACGCCGGGTGGCCGGCGATCGCATAAGCCAAAGTCGACTTGCCCGAGCCGTTCGGGCCCATGATCGCGTGCACCTCGCCGGAGGAGACCGTGAGATCGACGCCCTTGACGATCTCCGTGCCGTCTTCCAGCGCGACGTGCAACTGCTTCAGCTCCAGCGTGGCCATGGGTCTCATCGTAGCCCAGGGCGCTCCGAAGGTCGCGGTTAACACTTGGTTTTCCGTCCTGAACCGGCGCAAAACGGTGATACGCTGACCTCATGTCCAACATCGGCCCTCTCGAGATCGCAGGCCTGCTCCTCCTTGCCCTCCTGCTCTTCGGTGCCAAGCGGCTTCCGGAGATCGGCCGCTCGCTCGGCAGCGGGATGCGCGAGTTCAAGGACTCGGTCAGCGGCGTCTCGAAGCCGGAGCCCGAGCAGCACGTGCAGGCGTCCCAGCTTCCCGCCGGGACGCAGGACACGCCGGCTCCCGCCCAGCCCCGCGAGAACGAAACCGTTCACTAGCCGAGCATGCGGGTGCGCTTCTGGCGCCCGCCGCGCCGCCTCGGGCACGGCGAGGAGGCGACGCTCGTCGAGCATCTCGAGGAGCTGCGCCAGCGGCTGTTCGTGTGCATCGCGGCGGTCACAGTGGGCTGGATCGCAGCGTTCGTCGTGCACGGCCGCGTCATCCACCTGCTGAGCGCGCAGCTTCCCCCGGAGCACCGCAAGCTGCTGACGCTGGGGATCGGCGAGCCGTTCATGACCTCGGTCTGGGTGAGCCTCTACCTCGGCTTCCTGCTGGCGCTCCCGGTCGTGCTCTGGCAGGCGTGGGCGTTCTTCATCCCGGCGGTCGAGAAGTCACACGAACGGATGCTGAAGGCGTTCGTCTTCCTCGCGACGGCGTTGATGGTGACCGGCGTGGTCTTCGGCTACTACGTCGCGCTGCCGGCGGCCGCGAAGTTCCTCACGCACTTCGACTCGTCGATCTACAACGTCCAGATCCAGGCGCAGCCGTACATCAGCTTTGCGACGAAGGTGCTGGTCGCGATGGCGATCGTCTTCGAGCTGCCGATCTTTGTGATCGGGCTCACCCGCCTTGGAATCGTCAGCACCGACAAGCTGCGCCGGAACCGCCGCATCGGCTACTTCATCGTCGCCTGCATCGGCGTGGCGCTGCCGGGCGTCGATCCGGTCACGACCTTCTTCGAGACGGTCCCGCTCGTGATCCTCTACGAGCTCTCGATCTGGCTCTCGGTCCTGCTCGACCGGCGCGCCGCCACCGCCGCTTCCTTGACATGAGCGGGCGTAGGCTCGACGGAGCCCGCCCAAGAGCGGAGGTGCCGGAGCGGGTAACCGAACTCTCCGCCGACTGGGTGCTGCCCGTCGACGGGCCGCCGATCGCAGGCGGACGGGTGCGGTGGGAGAACGGCGAGATCGTGGAGGTCGGCCCCGGCCGCGCGGAGCGGCACTACGCCGACGCTGCGATCGTGCCCGGGTTCGTCAACGCGCATTCGCACCTCGAATACGCGGTGTACGCAGGCTTCGGCGACGGCGCGTCGTTCGGCACGTGGATCAGGACACACGTCGAGCGCAAAAGACGGCTGGACAGCGACGACATGGTCGCGATCGCCCGCTGCGGCGTCGCGGACTCGTTCCGCACCGGGATCACGACCACCGCGGACTACAGCTTCTCGGGCGCCGGCGCGATCGCGGCGGCCGAGCTCGGCCTGCGCGCGACCGTCTACCTCGAGGTGTTCGCGGACGATCCCGAAGACGCGCGCCGCCGCTTCGAGGAGAAGCGCGCGCTCGTCGAGGAGACGGCGCTCGTGACGATCGGCGTCTCGCCGCATGCCCCCTACACCTGCTCGCTCGAGACCTACCGATGGTGCCTCTCGCTCGGCATTCCCGTCGGCACACACCTCGCCGAAAGTGCCGCCGAGAACGAATGGCTCGAGCACGGCACCGGCGCGCTGCAGGACCTCCCGGTTCTCGTCCCGCCCACCGGCAAGCGCGCCGTCGCCACGCTCGAGCCGGTGCTCGGCCCGGAGCTCCTCTGCGCGCATTGCGTCGAGGTCTCAGCCGACGAGATCGCACTGCTCGCCGAGCGCAACGTTCCCGTCGCGCACTGCCCGCGCTCGAACGCCCTCCTCGGCTGCGGCGTCGCGCCCGTCACGGCGATGCGGGCGGCGGGGATCGTCGTCGGCCTCGGGACGGACTCGCCGGCCTCGACGCCGTCGGTCGACGTCTTCGAAGAGATGCGCGCCGCAATCTATGCCGCGCGCGCGCTCGAACGGCGCCCCGAGGCGCTCCTCGCCACGGATGCCTTGCACCTCGCGACCGGCGAGGCCGCCCGCGCGCTGCGAATCGACGGGCGCGTGGGTACGCTGACCCCCGGCAAGCGCGCCGACCTGGCGGTCGTGTCGCTTGCGGGAAGCCCCTACCACCCGGTCGAGGATCCCGCGGCGGCCGTCGTCTTCGGCGGCTCGCCGGAACGAGTGCTGGAGACGATCGTCGACGGCCAGACCCGGTACCTGAGAGAAGAGAAGGAGCAGTGGCAAGAGGTACGCAGCACCGCAAGCGCCGCCCGGCGCAGAATGCTCGCGCCCAAGCCGTAACGGCAGCGCCGCCGCGCAGGCAGAAGCCGCCGCAGTGGCAGGAGGAGCTGTTCTTCCAGCGCTTGCGCAACCACGCCAAGGGGATCTTCGTGCTGCTTGCGATCGTCTTTGCGCTCTCGTTCGTCTTCCTGGGCGTCGGCTCCGGCTCGACCGGGATCACCGACGCGCTCCAGAACGCGTTCAGCTTCGGCAGCACGGGTGGTGGCACGTCGATCTCGAAGCTGCAGAGCGACACCGTCAAGCACCCACAGAGCGCAACGGCGTGGCGCAACCTCGCCACGGCCTTCGAGCAGAAGCAGGAGACGCAACAGGCGGTCGACGCGCTCCAGCGCTACATCGCGCTGCGTCCGAAGGACCAGAGCGCGCTCGCCGAGGTGGCGGCCCAGTACGCGACGCTCGCGACCACGTACTCGAACGACTACGCCACAGCCCAGCAGCAGATGGCGGAGGAGGAGTCGCCCGCCGCGGAATTCGCGCCGCCCTCGACAACGCCGTTCGGCAAGGCGTTCGCCGACCCGACGGCGCTCAAGGACCCGATCTCGGCCGCCGTCGCCACGCTCGCTGCCACAACACAGCAGACCGCGTACTCGAACTACCAGAATGCCCAGCTGAACGCCGAAGGGGCCTACAAGAAGCTCGTCGCCCTGAACCCGAGCGACGCGACGTCGCAGGTCCAGCTCGGGCAGGCGGCACAGGCCGCCCAGGACGTGCCGACCGCGATCGCCGCCTTCAAGGCGTTCCTGAAGCTCGCGCCGACGGATCCGCTCACCCCCCAGGTGAAGTCGGCGCTGAAGACCCTCGAGGCCCAGGCGGCTGCCGCTACCGCAACCGCGACCGGCGGTTAGACTCACGCGGCAGTTGCCTGCCACTGACGCCTTCGGGGGGAAACGATGAACTTCGACATCAAGACAGAGCAGCTTTCCGACGACGCGTACGTGATCTCCCTCGCGGGCGAAGTCGACCTCTACACGGCGCCGGAGTTCAAGCAGCAACTGCTCGAGGTGATCGGTCAGGGCGGCAAGCAGGTGATCGTCGATTTTTCGTCGACGACGTTCATCGACTCGACCACGCTCGGCGTGCTCGTCGGCGGCGTCAAGCGGCTGCGGACGAACGACGGCCAGCTCTCACTCGTCTGCAGCGACCGCAACATCACGAAGATCTTTGAAATCACCGGTCTCGACCGCGTCTTTGCGATCCACGCCACGCGGGACGAGGCGCTCTCGAACCTCGACGGCGTCTCCCAACCGTCCTGACACCGAGCCGACCCTGCCCCTGCGCCAACTCCTTGCTGTAGCTGCGGTTCTGCTCGTCGCGGTCGCCGTGTCCGGGTGCGGCGCCGTCGGCCGCGTCACCTCCGGCGACCCGAGCCAGGGCAAAGCGCTCTTCCAGGCGAACTGCGCGTCGTGCCACACGCTCGCGGACGCCCAGGCCACGGGGACGGTCGGGCCGAACCTCGACGACGCATTCTCGTCCGACAAGGCGCAAGGCTTCTCGGAGCAGACGATGGCCGACGTGGTGCGCGGCCAGATCGCCTATCCGGAGCTGCCGATGCCCTCGAACCTCGTGCGTGGCGCCGACGCGGACGACGTCGCGCTCTACATCGCGAAGTGCGCCGCCAACCCGAGCTGCGGGGTCACGGCCGCGAAACCGGCGGCTCCTGCGCCGTCGACCACCACCTCGACGACGACGTCAGGCGGCAGCTCGCCGACCGCTGCGGGCAAGCAGGTGTTCGCGTCGGCCGGCTGCGGCGGCTGCCACACGCTGAAGGACGCGGGCACGACGGGGACGACAGGCCCGAACCTCGACGCACTGAAGCCGGCGCAGAGCGTGGTCGCGCATCAGGTCGAGGTCGGCGGGGGCGCGATGCCGGCCTTCAAGGGGCAGCTGAGCGACGCGCAGATCCAAGCCGTCGCGGCCTACGTCAGCTCGGCCGCGGGAAAGTAACGGAACCTGGTTCTCGCCGCAGGCGAAACCAGGTTCCTGTCTGAAACGCAACGGCCTACGACGTGAACCTGGTTCCCGCTTCGCGGGCAACCAGGTTCTTCCCAAGCACGAGATAGGGCGGGTAGCCCTTGCCGAAGTCGACGTCCGCGAGCTCGGTCCAGTCGTTCTTCGCGTAGAAGCTGCGCGCCTTCTTGGAGCCCGTCTGGGTGGAGAGGAGCGCGCGGTCGTGGGGCTGGCGGCTGAGCAGTTGCGCAAGCAGCGCGCTGCCGGCGCCGCGCCGTTGCCAGGACGGCCGCACGTGCAACTCGACGATCTCGAAGTGCGGCGGGTCGAGCCATTGCTCGCGCTGCGCGGCATCGAGCGCGCGAGCGACGTGCTCGGTCCACCACTGCTTGTAGGCGCCCGTGTAGCCGTAGCCAAACCCGGCGAGCTCCGCCCCCTCTCGCGCGACGAGGAAGACGAAATCGTCACGCCGGACATGCAGCGGTAGCCGATGCGCCGCCCAGTCGTCGGAGAGCGCGCCCGCGCCGAGCGCGGCGCGATGCACCTCGCGCAGCTCACCGACGAGCGGCAGCGGGTCGACCTGCTCGACGGTCAGCGCCGGAACGTCACGCATCCAGGTCGACCACGACGTGCGTGACGGGCAGAGCGAAACGCTCGCGCGCCCTTTCCACCACGCCGCGTTCCAGCCAGTGCGAGCGTCCAACCGGATGCGTCGAGACGATCAGCTCGTTCGGGCGAAACGTGCGCAAGGCGTCCTCGATCGCCTGGATCGGATCGCCGTCGCCGACCTCGCCGCTGGCCGCGAGGCCTGCGGCACGCATCGACGCAAGGCTCTGGTCGNNGCGTGCGCCTCGTCCTCGTCGGAGACCCAGTGGCGAAGCGGGGAGTTGAGCGCGGGGCAGACGACGAGCACGACCGCCTTGCGTCCAACCGAGCGCGAACTGATCTCCGCCAGGAGCTCCCGCCCGCCCACCGTCTCGTTCGCGACGACGAGGATGCGGTGCTCGCCCGCCGGGCTCTCGGCGGGCGCCTGCCGGAGCGGCGCCTCGGGCTCGCCGCGGCGCAGAGCCGCCCAAAGTGCAACGGCGGTCAACACGAGGAACACCGCGAGCCCGACCCACGAGTTGATCACCGAGCCGACCACGATCAGCGCGAAGTAGCCGATCGTCAGCCAGACGAACCGGAACGCATCTGCTTCGCTCCGGAAGGGGTTGCGCATCAGTGCAGAACGTTAGAGGAGGTAGACCGTCACGTAGACGACGATCCACATCACATCGACGAAGTGCCAGTAGATCCCGCCGATCTCGATTCCGTGGTGGTGCTCGGGTGAGAAGTGCCCACGGAACGCCCTGACGGTCATGACGCCGAGAATCGTCAGGCCGATGAACACGTGCACGCCGTGCAGGCCGGTGAGGCCGAAGAACGTGGCGGCGAACGACGTGTCGCTCGTGTTGAAGCCGATGCGGTGGTACTCGATCACCTGCGTGAGCAGGAAGGTCAGGCCGAGCAGGAACGTCAGCACCATCCCTGCGCAGAGGCCCTTGCGGTTGCCCTTCTTGATCGACGTGTCGGCCCAGTGCATCGTGAAGCTCGACGTCACCAGGATCGCCGTGTTGACACCCGCGACGAAGGCGGGGCGGTGGAAGCCATCGGGCGGCCACGTCCCATTGACGCCGTGATTGACGACTCGGTCGAAGAAGTAAACGGTGAAGAAGGAGCCGAAGAGCATGATCTCCGACGCGATGAAGAGGAACATGCCGAGCACGGACGGGGAGACCCGCGAGCTGTAGTGGATCGGCGGCGGCCCGTGGTGGTCGTGAGCTTCGGCGGCGGCGGTCATACCCGCTCCGGCGCCGGCCAAGCCGGCACCTGCGCTCCTTGTGAGACTCCGTCAAGCCTACGTCTCATGATGGAGCGACGACGTGCTCGACGGGGAGGCCGGTGTCCTTGCGCAGCCGCTGGATGAGGTCGCGGCGCAGCCAGCCGCTGCGCTCGCCGGGGAATGTCGAGACGATGATCTCGTCGACGCGCTCGTCGTTCACGACCTGCCGCGCGGCGGTGTACGGGTCGGGGTGCACGACCTGGCCGTGCGCGTCGATGCCTTCGCCGCGCAATTCGGTCAGCGCGCGGCGAAGCCGGCGGTCGGCGTCCTTGTGCTCCTCGTCGTCGCTCTGCGGCGCGACGATCAGGAAGCTCGCCGGGCTCTTCGCGGCACGCTCTCGAATCCGGTTGAGCAGCTCATCCGAGACGACGGTCTGGTTCGCGATCACGAGCACGTTCGTCTCGCCGTCGTCGGACGGCTCGACGACGACGTGCTTCACCGGCACGCCCGCGATCCGGCCGATGTCGCCGACGACGTCGCGGCGCATCCAGCCGGAGCGCTCCACGCCGTGCGTCGCGACGACGATCTCGTCGATAGCGGGCTCGAGCTGTACCAGCGCGTCCTTCGCGGCCTGCACCGGCCCCGTCTCCACGACGAAGCCCTGCGTGGCGACTCCCGCCTCGCGCAGCGCCTTGAGCGTCTTCTCGAGCCGCCGGCCAGCGGACGCCCGGCGCGTGTCCTCGTAGACGACGTAGCCCTGGTTCGGCTCGTTGACCGGCGCGATCACGGTGACGCGGTCGTCGCCGCCCGCCTCGGCGCGCACGGCGTCGAGCAGCGTCTGCGACGCCACCGTCTCGTTCGCAATCACGAGAATGTGCGCCACGTCAGTCGGCTCCGGCCGGCTCGGACTGCACGGGGGTCGGCTGCGGGGCGCCGAAGATCGCGTGGCGCGCGCCGGGAACGCCGTACTCGTACGGGTGGCCGACGACCTGCGGGAGCTCGTCGAAGTTGAAGATCGGCGGCGGCGAGCTGACCTGCCACTCGAGCGTCAGCGCGCGCCACGGGTTGCCCGGGGCCCGGGGCCCGTGCGCCCACGAGTTGACCATGTTGTAGAGGAAGACAAGCGTGGAGGCGCCGAGCCCGAACGACGCGATCGAGATGAAGAGGTTGATGTCCGCGAAGCGATGGGCGTAGTCGGCGACGCGACGCGGCATCCCCTGGAGCCCGATGTAGTGCATCGGGAAGAACGTCAGGTTGAAACCGATGAACGTCAGCCAGAAGTGCAGCTGGCCGAGCCGCTCGCTGTACATCCGGCCGGTCATCTTCGGGAACCAGTAGTAGATGCCCGCGAAGATCGTGAACACGGAGCCGCCGAAGAGCACGTAGTGGATGTGCGCCACGATGAAGTACGTGTCCGAGGCGTGGATGTCGATCGGCACCGACGCGAGGTAGATGCCGGAGAGGCCGCCGATCACGAACATCGACAGGAAGCCGAGGGCGAACAGCATTGGCGTCGTGAATCGGATTCGGCCGTTCCACATGGTGGCGAGCCACGAGAAGATCTTGATGCCGGTCGGGACCGCGATCACCATCGACGTGACCATCATCGGAACGCGCAGCCAGCCTGCCATGCCGGCGACGAACATGTGATGCGCCCACACCGAGAAGCCCAGCACGAGGATCGCCATCAGCGAGAGAGCCATCAGCCGGTACCCGAAGATCGGCTTGCGGCTCATGACCGCGACCACCTCGCTGATGATCCCGAAGCCGGGCAGCATCATGATGTAGACCGCCGGGTGCGAGTAGAACCAGAAGATGTGCTGGTAGCCGAGCACGTAGCCGCCTCCGGCCGGCTCGAAGAAGTTCGTGTGCAGCACGCGGTCGAACATGACGAAGAACTGCGAGCCGGCAATAAAGGGAGTGGCGATCACGACGAGCAAGGAAGTCGTGAAGTTCGCCCAGACGAGCAGCGGCAGGCGCCAGAACGTCATGCCCGGCGCGCGCATGGTGATGATCGTGACCAGGAAGTTGAGCGCGGTCATGATCGAGCTCGCGCCCGCCCACTGCACGCCCATGTTGAAGAACACTTGCCCGAGCGGCTGGTGCGAGCAGAGCGGTGCGTAACACGTCCAGCCGGCGGAAGGCCCGCCGCCCGGGGTGACCATGCCGACGATCAGGATCAAGCCGGCCATCGGCAGCAGCCAGAACGACAGCGCGTTCAGGCGTGGGAACGCCATGTCGCCGGCGCCGATCATCAACGGGATGACGTAGTTCCCGAGGCCCGCGAACGCGGGGATGACGAAGAGGAAGATCATCAGCGCCGCGTGATTCGAGACGAGCACGTTGTACGTCTGCGGGTTGAAGAACTGGTCGCCCGGCTGTGCGAGCTCGGCGCGGAACAGAAGCGCGAACAGGCCGCCGACGCAGAAGAAGAAGATCGTCGTGACCAGGTACTGGATCCCGATCACCTTGTGGTCGGTGTTGATACGGAAGTAGTCGCGCCACGAGCGCGCGCCGTGGCCGGAGTGGTCCTCGACCCGCGTCGGGCGGCCGGAGGCGTAGTAGGCCCAGTAGTCGAAGCCGCCCAGGCCGACGAGGAAGCCGATCGGGGTCGTGACGAGCTCGACGGTGACGAGCACCGAGCCCTTCCAGACCGGGTCCCAGCCGGCGAGGTAGCGGAGCAGCACGGGCAGCCCGAGGCCGATCCCGAAGAAGATCGGGGTCACCCACATGATCCGCAGCCAGCCCGGCGCGGTCAGGCGGTGCCAGCCGGTCGGAGCCGGCGGCGCTGCGTGGGGGTCGTGGGCGTGTGCGACGTCGGTCAAGGCTCAGGGTCCCTTCGCCAGATACTGCACGAGCTGCTTCAGCTTGTCGGGCGGGATCTGCGTCCCGAAGATGTGCGGCATCGCGTCCGAGAAGCCCGGCTGGATGTAGGCCTGCGGCTTGACGATCGACTCCTCTATGAAGGCGTCGAGCGCCCCGCGCTTTGCCTGCTTGGCCAACTGCGCCAGGTTGTCGAGGTCGGGGCCGACCTTGCCCGTCGCCGCCGCCGGCTTGAAGGTGTGACAGCCGCCGCAGCCGTTCTGCTGGAAGACCGCGAGGCCGGGCGGCCCGGCGCTCGCCGCGCTGCCCTGCTTCACCCACGTCGCGTAGCCCGCCGGCGAGACGATGTTGATGTGGCTGCGCATCAGCGCGTGCCCGAGACCGCAGAGCTCCGTGCAGATCACGGGGTAGGTGCCGATGCGGGTCGGAGTGATGACGATCGAGTTGTGCTGGCCGGGCACCGCATCTTGCTTCTGCGAGAGCTGCGGCACCCAGAACGAGTGGATGACGTCCTCGGAGGTGATGTCGAGCTTCACGTGGCGGCCCGTCGGCACCGTCAGGAAGCCGAAGCTCTTGCCGTTCGGGTACGTGAACTTCCAGGCGAACTGGCGGGCGTCCACCTTGATGATCAGCGGATTCGTGCCGGCATGGCCGTTCTGGGCGAGGACGATCGCGCTGACGATCGAGATCGCCGTCACGAGCACGGCCGGGATCGCGGTCCAGACGATCTCGAGCTGGGTGTTCCCGTGGGTCGGGGGCCCGTCGGAGTCGTCGTCAGGCCCGGCCCGGAACTTCCAGACCGAGTAGATGAGCACCGCGGCGACGACCGAGAACACGCAGATGCAGATGACGGTCGTGAACCAGAAGACGAAGTGGATCCGGTCGGCCTCCTGGCCGGCGGACACCGGTAGCCACGGGATCGCCAGCGCGACCACGGTGCAAATCGCACCTGCGACCAGCCCGATCGCGGTGAGCTGAATGATCGATCCCCTGCGCACCCGCGCGAAGCCTAGTGCAACCGGAACTCAGGCGACGCGTAACCGTTTTGCCTTCACGGTCGTTGCACCGTCGTGAAACCAAACTCCGTCGCGAGCAACAAGAAGGAGGTCTTGGCATGGGCATCGCAATCAGCCTGATCCTGATCGCTGCAGGCGCCATCCTCACCTGGGCGGTCAACGCGACCGTCTCCGGTCTGAACATCCACACGGTCGGCATCATCCTCATGGTGGTCGGCGCTGCCGGTCTCATCCTCTCCGTCATCTTCTGGTCGAGCTGGGGCGGCCCCGGCGGCGTGCGCCGGCGGACGACGACCACCGTCGAGCCGAGGTAGGAGGAGCGGCGACACCGCTCGCGCGTCGAAGTAGCACTTGACAGACGTCATGGGTGATGTCATAGTGACATCACCCATGAACCTGACAATCGTCCTCGAAGGTCTCCAGCAGGACCTCCAGAACCTCGGCGAGCTCGGCGACGAGCGGTCTGCGCAGGTGGCGCAGCGCCTCGGCGAGGCGCTCGGGTCGAACCTGCGGCTGAAGCTGCTCGACCTGTTCTCACAGGCGGCGGTGGAGCTTTCTTCGAAGCTGCCCTCCGGCCACATCGAGGTTCGCCTCGCCGGCCAGGAGCCCGAGCTCGTGTTCGTCGACGTCCCCGGCGAGGCCGCGGGCATGGCGGGCGAAGAGCTTTCGGCGCGGATCAGCCTGCGCCTGCCCGAGTCGCTCAAGACGGCCGTCGAGAAGGCGGCCGGCCGAGAGGGCGTCTCGACCAACGCGTGGCTCGTGCGTGCGATCGCGCGCGCCGCGGAATCGCGCCCCGCGCAGGTCGGCGGCAAGCGCCTGTCGGGCTACGCCCAGAGTTAGGAGGATCGAGATGCAACAGTCATTCGACGTCGCAGGCCCGGTCGAGCTGGAGATCCGGCTCGCCTCCGGCGAGATCACCATCGACCCTTCGCTCGACGGACGGGTCGAGGTCGAGCTGACGGCGCACGACGACGAGTCGCAGCGCCTCGTCGACGAGGCCACGATCGAGCTGCGCGAGAGCCACGGCGGCCCGCAGGTCGTCGTCGACGTCCCGCACAAGCGCGGCCTGAAGTTCGAGTTCAGCGGGATGTTCGGCCGCCAGGGGATCACGTGCCGCGTCCGCTGCCCGCAAGGCTCGAGCGTCAGCGCAAAGACGAAGTCCGCCGACCTGAGGGCGCTCGGCGTGCTCGGAGGGCTCCACGTCCAGACCGCCTCCGGCGACATCGAGGCCGACCGCGTCACGGGCAGCGTCAACGTGAAGAGCGCGAGCGGCGACCTCAGCGTCCGCGAGGCCGGAGACGGCGTGAGCGTGCAGAGCGCGTCGGGTGACGTCGACATCGAGGTCGTGCGCGGCCCGATCAACATCAACTCGGCCTCGGGAGACGTGAGGATCGGCGAGGCCTACGACAACGTGAACGTCAACACCGTCAGCGGCGACCAGGACCACGGCGCCGTCATGCGGGGCAGCGTCTCGGCGCACTCCGTCTCCGGCGACGTCTCGATCGGCGTCCGGCGCGGTTCGAAGGTCTTCCTCGACTGCAACACCTTGAGCGGCGACACGCACTCGGACCTGGAGCTGTCGGGCGACGTGCCCGCCGGCGACGGCCCGCTCGTCGAGATTCGCACCAAGACCGTCAGTGGCGACATCAGGATCACGAGGGCCCCGGCGCCCTCGGAGAGCACACAGGGGGTGTATGCATGAACCGTCTCTCGTGGGACACGACGGCGCCGAGGCGCCTCGGCCGCAAGCGTTCGGCGGGTGAGCCTCGCCCGGAGCTCGGGCTTGTCGAGGAGGCGGCGGAGCTGATCCGCGGCGCCTGGCAGAAGCCCCAGCGCGTCAACGGCTTCTAGCAGTCTCGTGCAGCAGGGGCACGGCCCCTGTGCAGCCCGCGCGCAGAACGTCGAGGAGCGACGGTGGTGTGACCACCGTCGCTTCGCCGTTCCGGGGCCGTACGATGCGATCGGCGTACCCGGCCGGCGTCCAGCGCAGCAACTCGTCGCCGAGCACGAGCCAGGGCTCGCCGTCGCGGAGCACAAATGCCGCGTCGGGCAGCTCGCCGATCGGTGCGGTGCGGTACGGCGCGAGCCGCTCCGCGTGCAGCCGCTCGTCGATCGCGTCCGCGCGCGTCTCGCCGACGATCTGCAGGACCCGGTTGTAGTCCTCGCGGCGACACTCGGCGCACGGCCGGTGCCCGGCTGCAAACGCGGTCGCCTCGTCGAGGAAGAAGAGCTCGGTGTAGCGACCCGGCTGCAGGAGCTGCGCGCGGCGGCGTCCTTTGAACTCGAGCCGGCAGGCGATCCAGCGCTTGACCTGAAAGCGGCGGCGGATCACGCCGTGCGCGTCGTGC
>PLDP01000102.1 GCA_003136795.1 Actinomycetota bacterium | reverse complement strand
GCGAACGCCTTCAATATGGTGATCGACCGTGACATTGACGCGATCATGGAACGCACGAAGCGGCGCCCACTCGTCACCGGCGTGATGAGCGCCCGTTCGGCGGCCCTGTTTGCCTTCGCTCTTGAGCTGCTGGCCTTTGTCATCTTGGTCGTATGGGTCAATCCACTGTCGGCCTGGCTCGCCCTGTCCGCGACCGCTTTCTACGTCGTCATCTACACCCTGATCTTGAAGCGTCGCTCGAAGCAGAACATCGTGATCGGCGGCGCAGCCGGCGCCGTGCCGCCGCTCGTCGGCTATGCCGGCGCCTCCGGCCACCTCGGGCTCGCGGCGCTCATGATGTTCGTCATCGTCTTCGTGTGGACGCCGCCGCACTTCTGGGCGCTCGCGCTGATGATCAAGGAGCACTACGCGCGCGCGAACGTCCCGATGCTGCCGGTCGCGCGCGGCGAGGCTGAGACCGCCAGGCAGATCGTGCGCTACACCGTGGTGCTGATCGTCGTCACGCTCGCGCCCGTCGCGTTCGGCACGTTCGGGCTCGTGTACGGCATCTCGGCGCTCGTGCTCGGCGCCGTGTTCCTATGGCTCGCCGTCGAGCTACGGCGCACGCTGGATCGCGCTGTCGCGGTGAAGCTCTTCCACTATTCGCTGCTCTATCTCGCCCTGCTCTTCGTGGCGATGGCCCTCGACACGGTGATCTAGATGGAAGAGCCGCTGACGCAAGCCGAGCTCGCCCGCAAGAACATGCTCTGGGGCTGGGCGCTCTTTGGCCTCTTCTGGGTGCTCTTCGGCGGCACCGTCGGCGTGGCGCTGATCTACCTCTGGCTTTCATAGACAGTGACCCACTCCCGGCGCCGGCCAAGCCGGCACCTTCGCTCTTGACCGGCTCCGGCGAGCCTACGCCGGGCATCTGGATCACCGAGCTCGGGGGCGGCGAACCGGGCCGGCGCCTCGCCGTCAAGGACCTCTTCGACACGGCGGGGATCCGCACGACGTACGGGTCGGCGGTCTTCGCCGACCATGTGCCGCAGCGCTCCGCCGAAGCGGTGACGGCCCTCGAGCGCGCGGGCTGGACGAACGTCGGGAAGACGAACCTGCACGAGTTCGCCTACGGCGTCACCTCGCAGAACCTCCACTACGGCGTCGTGCCGAACCCGGCGTTCCCCGAGCGCACCCCTGGAGGCTCGTCGGGCGGGTCGGCGGCCGCGCTCGTGCTCGGCCTCGCCGACGGCGCGCTCGGCACGGACACCGGCGGATCGATTCGCATCCCCGCCGCGTGCTGCGGCATCACCGGATTCAAGCCGACCTACGGGCTCGTGCCGATCGACGGTGTCTTCCCACTCGCGCCGTCCTTCGATCACGCCGGGCCGATGGCGCGTGACGTCGCGGGCTGCATCGAGCTGATGCACGCGCTCGTCCCGGGCTTCACCGTCGACGACGTGTCGCTCGGCGACCTCTCGCTCGCCGTGGCGTGGGGCGACGTGCCGGTTCACGGGACGGCGGTCGAGTTCCCGACAGCCGAAGCGGTCGTGCCGGCGTTCATGCGCGAGGTGGGTGATGTGCACCGCGGGCTCTACGCGGAGAACGCCGAGCTCTACGGCGAGAACATCCGCGAGAAGATCGAGCGCTGCATCGCCGTCGGCGACAGCGAGTACGAGGCGGCCGTTCGCGCCCGCGCCGAGCACGCGGAGCGCGCCCTGGCCGCGCTCGAGGGCCACGACCTGCTCGTCACACCGACCCTGAGCGTCGCCCCGCCCGCCGCCGACGCCGTCGAGCTCGAGGTCCGGGCCGCCCTGACCCTCTTCACGTTCCCCTGCAACGCCCTGGGCTGGCCGGCGCTCGCCCTCCCCGCGGGGCCCGCTTCGATCCAGGTGATCGGCCGCCCCGGGGAGGACGCTCTGGTTTTGGCTGCAGGGCTGGCACTGGAACGCCGTTTCAACGGCATGCTCAAGCCCTGAGCGCAACCTGCCGAAACATCTGGTGAGATGAAACGCCTGACCGTCGTTTTGGCGGCCGCGCTCGTGTTCGCGCCCTCGGCGGCTGCGCGCATCGACGGCGGCCCGACGCCCTACAACGCGCCCACCGCCGCTCCGCAGGGGCTGCACGCGTTCCTGCTCAGCCCCGACGAGGCGCCGGCGCAGTACTACCCGCGCACGCCGTCGTTCGCCTGGACGCCGGTCGGTGCCCAGAGTGGCACCTACGACTTCGAGCTTTCGACCAGCCGCAGCTTCGACGAGTCCGATGTCCTCGTCAGCGACACGAAGGTCACGATTCCGGCGGTCGCGATCCCCCTTCAGCTGCCGTGGATGACCGGACAGCCGTACGCCCTGTGGGCGCACGTGCGCTGGGAGTCGAAGGGCGGCAAGCAGGTGACGCCGTGGAGCGCGCCGTTCGGCTTCAACATGCGCTGGACGGACAGCGACTACCCGCAGCAGCTTCCCGCACCCGAGGGCTTGATCCGCTGGAAGCCGATCGAGGGTGCGACGCGCTACGAGGTCCTGTATCCGGACCTGAACGGCACCAAGTCGTTCGAGACGACGACGAACGTCGCCGACGAGCGCGAATGGTTCACGTTCCACGACACGCTCGCAACGTCTGCCTGGGCCTCCGTGCACTGGCGCGTGCGGGCGATCCGCTACATCGACGACAGTGTCCTGCTGAAGAACGGGATGCCGCGAGCGTCGTACGGCCCGTGGAGCCAGACGTTCACCACCGTCAACGCACCGCTCAAGCTCGGCGTGCTGACGCCGACCGACACGATTTCGGACACGTGGGACCACAAGGGGCAGGCGCCGAAGGCGCACGATCTGACGCCGGGCTTCGCGTGGCAGCCGAGCGCACCGTCGCTCGGGAACATCGGCGCGGTCGGATCGTCGCTGTATCGCGTCTACATCTTCACCGACGACCATTGCGTGAACGAGGTGTTTGCGGGCTCGGTCGTGGGCTCCCCGGCCTTCGCGCCGCGTGTCGTCGGCGGCCCCTTTGCGCTGCCGCAGACGCAGACGGCGCTCGCGGAATGGGAGAACCCGCCCTACCTGCTCGCGATCGGCGACGAGGGCAACTCCTTCGACGCGACCGGGCAGAAGGTGCTCCCGAACGAGCTCCCGAGCAAGTCGGCGGCGGGCAGCGCCGCCGGCGATGCGAGCGTCGACCTCTGGGACTCGGGCTGGCCGAACGGCCGCTACTACTGGACGGTCGTGCCGGTGACGGTGAGCACAATGGGCCCCTTCGACCCGACGAAGCAGGATCAGCCGATCCAGTATCACGACGCCGCGGTGCCGCAGGATCAATGTGAAGCCGGGCTCGGCATGAGCTTCGGCAAGGTGTCGGAGCCGGTCGTGACGGCCGCGGGCAACCTCCCGTGGGTCGCCGGCCTCGCGCCCGACGGTCGCGTCGTCGCCTCCGCCACGAAGATCCCGCAGGTGCACGACTCCCCGCTCGTTGCGTGGGAGCCGGCCGTCGGCGCCACGACCTACGACGTGCAGATCTCCCGGAAGAGCTATCCGTGGACCACCACATGGTCGACGTCGACCGCGGCCACGGCGGTCGTTCTGCCGCTCGGCAAGGCCGCGGTGGGAACCTGGTACTACCGCGTGCGCGGCGTCAACCCGGCTTTGCCGTCGGGCGCGCAGAACATGACCTGGTCGAAACCGGTTCGGCTGCACGTCACCGGCGATAGCTTCGTCGTCGTCAAGTAGCGTCACCCCGGTGAGCGGGGATCTCGAGTTCGCGCACTCCCTGGCCGACGCCGCCGACACGATCACGCTCGGCCGCTTCGGAGCGCTCGATCTGCGCGTCGNNCGAGGTGAAGTGGATCGTCGATCCGATCGACGGCACCACGAACTACGTGCGCGGTGTTCCCGTGTGGGCGACGCTGCTCGCGCTGGAACGCGAGGGCGAGGTCGTGCTGAGCCTCGTGTCGGCGCCTGCCCTGCAGCGCCGCTGGTGGGCGATCCGCGGCGAGGGCGCGTTCGTGAACAGCGAGCCGTGCCGCGTGTCGGCCGTGACGCGGATCGAGGATTGCACGATCTCGACGACGTCGGCTCGCAGGATGCCGGCCGGCTGGCGCGAGCTCGTCGACCGCGCGTGGTCGAACCGCGGCCTCGGCGATTTCTGGCAGCACTGCCTGGTCGCGGAGGGAGCGCTCGATGTCGCGTGCGACTCGGTGATGAAGCTCTGGGACTTCGCACCGGTGCAGCTGATCGTCGAAGAAGCCGGCGGCCGCTGCACGACCTACGACGGCGGGCGCCCGGCCGTCGACGCGAGCTTCGTCGCCACGAACGGCGTGCTGCACGACGACGTGGTCTCACTTCTCGGCGTCTGAGCCGGCGCTACGCCACGGCGGCGCGGACTGCTGCTTCGTAGATCGGGTCGCGGGTGAAGCGGTCGAGCTGCGCCGAGAGCACGTCGCTNNTCTCGCTTCTCGATCTCCACCGAGACGGCGTGGCCGAGCCGCGAGCGCAGCCAGCCTGCAAGCAGATGCCCCTGCGCCCGCGTCCCCTGGACGCGGATCGCGCCCACCCCCGCGACGTCCGGCCAGAGCGACGCGAGCAGCGAGCGCCAGCGCTCCGTACGCTCCCACGCGATGTCCGACACGACCACCGTCGAGAAGAGCTCGGCGAGCCGTCCGTAGGCGGCCGGCAGGTCGGGCCACTCCGTCGAGTCGACGATCAACCGGTCGACGATCCCGACGAGCTGCGCGAACTCGGTCGAGTCCCAGCTCGGCTGGCCGCGCCAGCGGCAGAACACCGGCAGGTCCGAGATCAGAAGCGGCAGCGCGATCGACGCGGGCGCCGAGGCACGGTTCCCCCGCAGCTGCAGCTCGATCACCTCGCCGCAGATGGCGCGGTCGCCGATGGGGAAGCAGCGAAGCGAGAGCAGCGCATCGAGCCCGTCGGGANNGCTCGATCTGGGCGATCGAGACGTCTTCGCCCGTCCAGTCGCTTTCGATCAGTGATGGTGACCGTTTCACGAGTGCGCCATCCGGTCGCGAGCGCCAAGCGATGCAAGGACGCAGGGTGCGGGAGTAGCAGCGCTACTCCCGCACCCGAGGACGCCGCAGCGCGCCGTGCGATCGCGGGCGGAGGGCGTGCTCATGAAGCGGTTGCCGTCACTAATGTCTGCGCCACGAGCGACCGTCCCGGTGCAAGAGCTCATCGGACGTGGCCGGCCCCCACGTCCCCGACGCATAGTTCGGGAACGACGGCCGGTCGCGCTGCCAGAACGCCACGATCGCGTCGACGAGCGCCCACTGCTCCTCGATCTCGTCCGACCGTGTGAAGAGCGTCGCGTCCCCGAGCATCGCGTCGAGGATCAGCCGCTCGTACGCCTCGGGCAGGCCCTCGCGAAACGCGCCGCCGTAAAGAAAGTCCATGTGCACCGTGCGGATCGTCATGCCCTGGCCGGGAACCTTCGCGCCGATCGCGAGCGAGACGCCTTCGTTCGGCTGCACGTGGATCAGCAGGACGTTCGGCCGCAGCCCTTCCGCAGCAGCGTCCTCGAAGGGCGGATGCGGCGCGCGCTTGAACTGGATCGCGATCGTCGTCTCGCGCCGCGCAAGCCGCTTCCCCATCCGCACGTAGAACGGCGTGTCGGCCCACCGCCAGTTGTCGACATAGAGCTTCGCCGCGACGAACGTCTCGGTCATCGACGCGGGAGCGACGCCCTCCTCCTCGCGATAGCCGCGCACCTCTTCGCCTTCGACGAAGCCCGCGCCGTACTGCCCGCGGATGACGTGCTTGGGGCCGGGCGTTTGCAGCGCCTTCAGCACCTTCACCTTCTCGTTGCGCACCGAGTCGGCCGTGAAGTCGATCGGCGGCTCCATCGCCGTGATAGCGACGAGCTGCAGGAGATGGTTCTGGAAGATGTCGCGGATGGCGCCCGCCTGCTCGTAGTAGCCGGCGCGCCCCTCGATCCCGATCGACTCGGCGACCGTGATCTGTACGTGGTCGATGAACTGCCTGTTCCAGATCGGCTCGAAGATGCCGTTCGCGAACCGGAGCGCCAGCATGTTCTGGACCGTCTCCTTGCCGAGGTAGTGATCGATGCGAAAGACCTCGTTCTCGGCGAAGTGCTCCTTGAGGCGTGTGTTCAGGTCGCGCGCCGACTGGAGGTCGTGCCCGAACGGCTTCTCGATGATCAGCCGGATCCAACCCTCGGCGACGCGGCGCGCAGCGATCTCGTCCACGATCGTCCCGATCGCGCTGGGCGGGACGGCGAAGTAGTAGACGCGGTTGCCGCCCGTGCCGCGCTCCTCGTCGAGCTTCGTGAGGACGTCCCGCAGCTTGTTCTCGCGCTTGTCGTCGGCGAAGTCGAGCGTGATGTAGTGCATGCCGGCGGCGAGCTCGTCCCAGACCTCCTGCTCGAACTCGTCCCGCGCGTGCTCCTGCACGGCCTGCTTCATCCGCTCGCGGAACTGGTCGTCGCTCTCTTCCGTGCGCGCGGCGCCGACGATGCCGAAGTGCTCCGGCAGCAGCTGGCGCACCGCAAGCGAGTAGAGGGCCGGTATCAGCTTCTTCGAGGTCAGGTCGCCCGAAGCGCCGAAGATGACGAGGATGCACCCGTCGGGCCGGCGTCGCAGCCGCAGCCCGTCGAGGAGCGGGTTGTGCTCGGCGGCGGCCACTACTCGGCCTGCTTCGCTGCCTCGACGGCGTGACCGCCGAACTGGTTGCGCAGTGCGGCATTCACCTTCGCCGCGAACGACTCGTCCTGCCGCGAGGCGAACCGCGCGAAGAGCGCCGCGGTGATCACCGGCACCGGCACGTCTTCGGCGATCGCCTCGGCGATCGTCCAGCGCCCCTCACCCGAGTCCTCGACGTAGCCGCGGATCTTCTCGAGCTGCGCCCCCTCCTTCTCGAACGCTGCGTAGAGCAGCTCGAGCAGCCAGGAGCGGACGACCGAGCCGTAGCGCCAGATCCCCGCGATCTCGTGCAGGTCGAGCTCGAACTCCGACGACTTCATCACCTCGAACCCCTCGGCATACGCCTGCATGAGGCCGTACTCGATCCCGTTGTGGNNTGTGGACCATCTTCACGAAGTGCCCTGCACCCGCTGCGCCGACGTGCGCGTAGCCGTCCTCGGGCGCGAGATCGCGAAACACGGGCTCGACCTGGGCGACCGCGTCGTCGTCGCCGCCGACCATCAGGCAGTAGCCGTTCGCAAGCCCCCACACGCCTCCGGAGACACCCGCGTCGACGAACTTGATCCCCTGCTCCTTCGCCGCGGCGTAGCGGCGCTGCGAGTCGTGGAAGTTCGAGTTGCCGCCGTCGACGATCACGTCGCCGGGAGCCGCCAGCCCAACGAGCGTCTGGAACGTTTCCTCGGTCACCTTCCCGGCCGGCACCATCATCCAGAACGACCGCGGCGCGTCGAGCTGGTCGCGCAATTCCTCCAACGTTTTCGCCGTCGAGTCGACGCCCGGGTCGTAGGTCTTCAGGTCGTGCCCGCGCTCCTCGAGGCGCTTCGTCATGTTGCCGCCCATGCGGCCGAGGCCGATCATCCCGAGTTGCACTAGACATCCTCCAGTCTGATGCGCGCGACCCGGCGGCCGCGCTCTTGCAGAGATGCGAAATCGCCCGCTGCCTGCGCGCGGATCAGCTTGCCGAACCCGAACGGCTTGCCGGGGATCTGGAGCTCGTCGCCCGTGTCGTCGACCACCTGCAGGTAGAGGCCCGTCGGCGGCCCGCCCTTGTGCAGCTGACCCGTCGAGTGCAGGTAGCGCGGGCCGAAGCCGTGCGTGACGACACAACCGGTCGCCTCACGCGCGCGCGCCGCGAGCGCGAGCACCTTCTCCTCGTTCGCGGCGGTCGGGTTGACGAACGCCTGGATGCAGACGTAGTCGCCTTCGTTCGCCTGCGCGAAGAGCTCGTCCGCCGAGCCGGCAGGCGAGACATCGGGCTCGACACCCGACGCGAGCACCTCGTTCGTCTTGTCCTTCGCCGCCTGCACGTCGGGCTGGTCGAACGGGTTGATGCCCAGGATGGATCCGGCGACGGCGGTCCCGAACTCCCAGCGGAAGAATTCCTGGCCGATGTGCCAGATATCCTTCACGCTGATCCGCGCCACCGGATGGCCTGCCTGCTCCAGCGTTGCCATTGCCTGGCGCTGTGACGGATCGTGCTGCCCTTCCAGTTCCAGATAGGCGAAGAACCGGTCTTTGCCATAGCGTTCGGGTGTGGCGAGCGGCTCATCGGCCAACGGGATCAGCCCGCGCCCGTTCTTGCCCGTGCTCTCCGCCAGAAGCTGCTCCAGCCAGGCGCCGAGATCGGCGATCCCCGGCGAGGCAATGATAGTAACTTTGTCGCGGCCGAAACGCGTGGCCGCAATCCCCATGGCGATGCCGAGTTGTACGCCGGGGTTCTCCGCCGGCGGCACGTCCGCGCCGCAGGCTCGCTGCATCGGCCGCACCGTTTCGAGCAAGCGTTTGACGTCAAGACCCATCGCCGCCGCAGGCACCAGGCCGAACTTCGACAGCACGGAGTAGCGGCCGCCGATCGAGGCTACGCCGTA
>PLDP01000117.1 GCA_003136795.1 Actinomycetota bacterium | reverse complement strand
ATCTGCGGCTCGTCGTCGACCACGAGGATCCGCTGTTTCATGCGGGAAGCTCCGCCGGCACTTCGACGACGGGCAGTGCAAGCGCGAACGTCGCGCCTTGCCCGGGTCGCGACTCGGCCCAGACGCGGCCACCGTTCGCGGCGGCGAATCCGCGGGCGATCGCGAGGCCGAGACCGGCGCCCGAGCGCTGGTCGCTTCCCCGGCGGTAGAACGGCTCGAACACGCGCTCGAGCTCGTCCTCACCCAAACCGGGCCCCTGGTCGACGATCCGGACGATCGCCTCCTGACGCGTCGCGGTGATCCGTACATGCACGTGGGCCGCCGGCGGCGAGAACTTGAGCGCATTTTCGACCAGGTTCGCGAGCACCCGCTGGATCTGGACGGCGTCGACGTTCACGAGCGGCGACTCGCCGGCGATATCCACGCGATCGCTGCCCGGCAGATCGTGCACCGCCTCGCGCACGAGGTCGTCGAGCGTCCACACCTCTGCGTCCGGTTCTGCCCCGCCTGCTTCGAGCCGTGAGAGATCGAGCAGGTCGCCGACCAGCCTGCCCAGCCGCTCGGCGTCGACCGCGATCGTGTCCAGCAGCACGCGNNGTCAACGGAGAGCGCAGATCGTGCGAGACGGCGCGGAGCAACGCCGTCTTCACAAGGTCGCTGCGGCGAAGGGCTTCCGCCTCCAGGGCCTCTTGCTCGAGTCGGCTGCGGTCGAACGCGACCGCGAGCAGCGCCGCCAGCGCCGGCAGGAAACGCTGCCGAATCCCAAGGTTCGGGTCCGCATCCGGTGGTGCGTAGAGCGTGCCCACGGTCCGCCCCTCGACCTCGAGTGGGATCGGCGCGTCGCCCCCGCGACGACGCCGGGGCCCGAGCTCGACCTCGGCGCGCGCAATGCCGAGCACCGCGGCCGCTTGCTCGCCCACCCAGCCCAGCTCGGTCTCGAGCGGCCGGCCGCCCAGCAGATGTGTTGCGATCTGGGCGAGCAGCGACGACTCGCGCTCACGCTGCTCGGCATCTGCCGCTCGGCGCCGGTTCCGGGCAGCAAGCTCGCTGACGACCACTGCCGTCGCGGAATAGGCGAGCAGCGCGAACCAGTTCGTCGAGTCCGCGAGCGTGAAGGTGTGCACCGGCGGCAGGAAGAACCAGTTGAACGCGAGCATGCTCGCGACCGCGACCGGCAGCGACCACATGAGCCCCCAGGCGATCGCCACGGGCAAGACTGCGAAGACGTAGAGCACGCCGAGGCTCAGCGTTGGGGCGAACGGCGTGAGCGCCCAGACGAGCAGTGTGGCGACGGTCACCGCAGCGATCGAACCCGCGAGCTTGACGGCCATGCCGGGACGGTAGCCCGTCACAAGCTGCCAACCGTGACCACGAGCAGGATCACCGAGAGTGCCGAGGTGGCGACCACGGTGGCGCCGGCCACGATGTTGAAGATCCGGCCGTTGCGGTATTTGCCCATCAGCTCGGCGCTCGCCGACAGCCGCCACACGAAGAAGAGCGTGATCGGCAGCAGCGCGCCGTTGACGGCCTGCACGCCCACGAGCAGCCGGAAGACGGGAATGCCGGGCAGCATCGCGACGACCGCGCCGATGATTACGAGCGCGGTGACGACGCCGACGAACACCGGCGCTTCGCGCGGCGAGCGCGAGACTCCCCGCTCGAAGCCGAACGTCTCCGAGATCACGTACGCCGCCGTGACCGGCAGGACGGCGGCCGCGAGCAGGCTCGCCCCGAGCAGCCCGATCCCAAAGAGCACCTCGGCGAAGCGGCCTGCGAACGGCGCCAGCGCCTTTGCCGCCTCGGCCGCCGTGTTGACTGCGCGGTGGCCGTGCAGGAACAGCGTGGCGGCCGTCGCGATGATGATGAAGCTCGCCACGAGGTTCGCGAAGATCGACCCCGTCACGACCTCGGCGCGCTCCTGGTTCAGCTCGTCCGGTCCGAGGCCGCGCTCGACGACGGCCGACTGCAGGTAGAGCTGCATGAACGGCGTGATCGTCGTGCCTGCGGTCGCGACGAAGAGCAGCACGTAGGCGGGCGAGGTCTGCAGGTGCGGCGCGACGATCGCCTTGCCGACCGCGCCCCACTTGGGATGAGAGAGCACGGCGGCGATCGGGTAGGCGAAGAACGGGATCGTCATGACGATGAAGATCCGCTCGGCGATCTTGTACGTGCCACGCACGAGCAGGAGCCAGACGGTCACCGCGGCAATCGGCACCGAGACGACTACCGGCACGTGGGCGAGGCCGAGCGCCGCGCCGATGCCGACGAACTCCGAGATGCAGATGCCGAGGTTCGCAACGAGCACGCTGCCGGTCGCAAACAGCGCCCAGCGGATGCCGTAGTGCTCGCGCACGAGGTCGGCCAGCCCCTTCCCCGTGACGATGCCCATCCGCGCCGCCATCTCCTGCACGACGATGAGGGAGATGGTGATCACGACCATCATCCAGAGGAGGTCGTAGCCGTAGCGCGCGCCGACGGACGAATACGTCGCGATCCCACCGGCGTCGTTGCCGGCGTTCGCGGCGATCAGGCCGGGGCCGAGCACGGCGAGGACCGCCAGGAGCCGGCCGCGGCGGCCGCGGAGACGCGCGAGGCCGCGGCGCATCAGTCGTCGTCCAGCGTGAAGCGGCGCCGCCAGCCGCGCGGCAGGACGAGCTCGAGCACGTCGTCGACGGTGACGACGCCCTGGAGCCGCTGCTCGCTGTCGACGACGCCGACGATCGTCAGGTCGTAGTCCGTCATCAGGCGGGCAACTTCTTCGAGCTCGGCGCCGAGCGCGACCGTGCGCGGGAGCGGCGCGACCTCGCCGAGCACGTCGTCGGGATCGGCCCGCACGAGATCGGCCAGGGCGATTCCCCCGTGCACGCGCTTTGCCGTGTTCATGACGAAGACCATCTCGAGCGTCTCAGCGGCGGAGCGCGACTGCCGGACACGCTCCAGCGCCTCGCGCGCCGTCGCCTGGCTGTAGACGCAGACGAAGTCCGGGCTCATCAGGCCGCCGGCCGTCGCCGGCGCGTAGCCGAGCAGCGTCTCGACGCGGCGGCGCTGCACGTCCGGCAGCAGCACGACGACGGCGTCGCGCCGCTCCTCGTCGAGCTCGGACAGGAGGTCGACGGCGTCGTCCGTCTCCATCCGCGCGAGCACCGAGGCGATCTCCTCGTTGGAACGCTCCTCGAGGAACTCCCGCTGGTGCCCGGCCTCGAGCTCCTCGAAGAGGTCGGCCTCGAGCTCGGGGTCGTCGTGCACCGCGGCGAGGATCTCCTCGCCCTCGGCGTGGCCCGCCGCCTCGACGAGGTCGGCGAGCTCGGCCGGATGGAGCCGCGTGAGCTTCGGATGCGGCATGCGCAGGCGCACGGTCGGCACGTGCCCCGTGAACGGCTCGACCTCCGCCCAGTCGAGCACCTGGCCCTGGCCGATCCGCGGCGCGATGCGGCGGGGGACGACCCGCCGGAGGATGCCGCGCGGCCCCACGTCCACGCCAACCACCCGCCACCAGCCGTCGAGCCGCGTGAGCTCGAGGTCGTTCGCGCGCCGCAGCCGCGCGCCATCGACGTCGATCAGCTGCCGGTCGAGCACGTCCTTGCGCAGCAGCACCTCTTGCGGGCGCCGCTCGAAAGGCCGCAGATCGAGGCGGTCGGTCGCGAGCACGACTCGGTCGTGCTCGATCTCCGCGACCGCGTCGCCCGAGATGAACACGTCGCGCGACGCAACACGGGCGAGCACGCCGGTCACCGGCGGATAGCCGCTTTCGCCGAGCCGGACGACAAGGTCGTCCACGCGGCCGAGCTTTCCACCGGCGCGGCCCAGGAGCTCGCCGCCGAGGATCAGGGACAGGTGAAGGACGCGCCGTTGGGTCTGGGACGTCGTCGCCACCGCGAGAGCCTACGCCGCTGCGCGGGGGGTGACGGCCCCCGCGCAGCGTTCAGCGTCGATTAACTGTGAATCGAGACGATCAGCGGGATGATCAGGATCGCAACGATGTTGGCGATCTTGATCATCGGGTTGATCGCGGGNNCCGCCGCCCGAGGTCATCGAGATCGCGAGGAAGAGGCCCGTGACGATCGTGCCGATCAGCAGGCCGCCGAGCATCTTGGCGCTGATGATCCCGACCACGATCGGGAAGCCGATCGGGATCAGCGCCGGTGCGAGCATCGACTTGATCGCCGAGCCGGTGACGATGCTCACGGCGCGGCTGTAGTCCGGCTTCTCCGTGTAATCCATGATCCCGGGGTGCTCGCGGAACTGGCGGCGCACCTCCTGGACGATCTCGCCGCCGACGCGGCCGACCGCCTGCATCGCGAGCGATGCAAACAGGAACGGCATCAGACCGCCGATGAAGAGGCCGGCGATCACCCAGGCGTCCGACAGCGAGAACACCGTCGGAAGACCCTGGTCCTTGAGCCCCGTCGTGTACGAGTCGAAGAGGATCAGCGCCGCGAGTGCCGCGGAGCCGATCGCGTAGCCCTTCGTGACCGCCTTCGTCGTGTTGCCGACCGCGTCGAGCGGATCGGTGATGGCGCGAACGCTCTCGGGCAAGTCCGCCATCTCGGCGATGCCGCCCGCGTTGTCGGTCACCGGGCCGTACGCGTCGAGCGCGACGATCAGGCCGGTCATCGAGAGCTGCGCCATCACGGCGACGCCGATGCCGAGCAGCCCTGCGAAGTGATGCGCAACGAGAATGCCGCCGACGATCACGATCACCGGTGCCGCCGTCGCCTGCATGCCGATGGCGAGCCCTTCGATGATGTTCGTGGCGTGGCCCGTCTGCGACGCCTTGGCGATCGCCTTGACGGGGTTCCAGCGCGTGCCGGTGTAGTACTCGGTGATCGCGACGAGCAAGAACGTGACGACCAGGCCGACGAGCGCCGACACGTACAGGTCGGTGAAGCCGTACTTGCCGGTGTCGAACGCCATCGTGATCGGGATGAACCCGGCGGCCGAGAGAACCGTGGCAACGAGCACGGCCTTGTAGAGCGCGTTGATGACCGCGTTGTCGCCCTTGCCGAGCCGCGCGAAGAACGTGCCGATCACCGACGAGACCGCCGAGACCGCTCCGAGCGCCAGCGGATAGAGGTAGAGCTTCGCGTCCGTGTACTGCAGACCGATGAGCATCACGGCGACGGCCGTGACGGCGTATGTCTCGAACAGGTCGGCCGCCATGCCCGCGCAGTCGCCCACGTTGTCGCCCACGTTGTCGGCGATCACGGCAGCGTTCCGCGGGTCGTCTTCGGGGATCCCCGCCTCGAGCTTGCCCACGAGATCGGCGCCGACGTCGGCAGCCTTCGTGAAGATGCCGCCGCCGAGCCGGGCGAACACGGAGATCAGCGAGCCGCCGAATGCGAGGCCGACGAGGTCGTGGATCGCAGACGACGGCGAGTGATTCAGCGCGGCCGTGAGGAACCAGTAGTAGCCGGTGACGCCGAAGAGGCCCATGCCGACGACCAGGAGGCCGGTCACCGAGCCTGCGCGGAACGCGACGTTCAGTGCCGGCGCCAGCCCGTTGCGGGCGGCCTCGGCCGTGCGGGCGTTCGAGCGCACGGCGACGTTCATGCCGATGAAGCCCGCGGCCGACGAGAGCACGGCGCCGATCACGAACCCGAACGCGGTGCCCCAGCCGAGCTTGTCGTAGACGCCGAGCAGGATGAACGGCACGATCGCGACGATCGCGATCGTCGTGTACTGCTTCTTCAAATAGGCCGCGGCGCCCTCCTGGACGGCTGCGGAGATCTCCCGCATCCGCTCGTTCCCGGCCGGCTGCTTGAGCAGCCACCAGGTCAGGTAGAGCCCGTACGCCACAGCCACGCCGGCACCGACGAGGCCGAGAAGCACAGGGTGATGCATGAACCAGTCCATCGGTTTCGCTCCCTCACAAAGTCAAACGCCGAAGGGCTTCAGCGCGGGCGATTATGTATCACAAGCTTGGGCGTAGGTGATCTGTAGCCGCGTCAGGGCCAGCGCGAGGTCGTCCGCCAGCTCGCCCTCGAGGAGCGGGACGAGCGCCGCCAGGGCGTCGATCGCCTTCCGGGCGTCTGCGAGGTCGTTCCGCTCGAGCTTCGCGTAGGCCAGGCTCGCGACCGTCGAGGCGGCCGAGACAAGGAACTGCTCGACGCTGAAGGAGGCGAGCTGCTCCTGCAGGGCCTCGACGTCGATCTCGCCGGATTCGTCAGCCACCGATTGGGTCTCCCATGCGCACCTGCTCAGCGTAGATCTCCTCCAAGCTGGCGCCCTCGTCGAACCGGGCGATCTGGCGCTCGGCGGCGTTGCGCTCGGGCACGTTCAGGAAGGGCGCCGTGCCGATCTCGTCCGCCACGGGTGCGACCCACTCGATCAGCTGCTCGATCCTCGAGCGCGCGTGCACCTGCTCGCCGCTGCCGAGGTCCAGCAGCTCGCCCGAGAGGCCGTAGCGAATCGCACGCCACATGTTCTCCTCGAGCAGCCGGTTCGGCAGGTTCGGCAGCGTCTCGCCTTCGTCGAGCGCGCGGGCGCAGCGAACCGCCAGGCTGTAACAGAAGGCGGCGAGCGACTGGGCCTCCGCAAGGTCGGGCTGACCGTCGGCGATGCGGATCTCGATCGTCGGATAGGCGAGGTGCGGGCGGACGCTCCACCAGATCTGGGTGTGCTCCGTGATCGAGCCGGTGCCGTAGAGGAACGCGACGTAGTCCTCCCAGCCGCGCCAGTCGCCATAGGCGTCGGGGATGCCGCAGCGCGGGAACATGCGCGTGAACACCTCGCTGCGCGCGGAGTGCAGGCCCGAGTTGACGGACTCGACAAAGGGCGAGCTCGCGGAGAGTGCGAGCACCTCGGGCAGGAAGTTGCGCAGCGCGTCGTGCACGGCGATCGCACGATCGGCGCCGGCGATGCCGACGTGCACGTGCAGGCCGAAGGTGTTGTTGCGCCACACGACGTAGCGGAGGAGCTCGTCGTTTCGCCGGTAGTGCGGCGTGTCGATGATGCGCTGGTCCTGCCAGCGGCTCCACGGATGGGTGCCGGTGCCGCCGAGCGCGACCTGCAGCTCGCGCGCCACGCCGTGAATCTGGCTGCGCCGCTCCTGCATCGCGGCCGCCGCCTCGCCGAAGTTCTCGCACCGGCCGGTGCGCACCTCCACCTCCGAGGCGATCAGCTCGCCGACGACGTTCGGAGCGAGGTCCGTCTCGAGCGCCGCTGCGTAGATCTCCTCGAAGCGATCGGTGAGCGCCAGCGTGTGCGGGTCGAGGAGCGCGAACTCCTCTTCGACGGCCAGCGTGAAATCGGTGCCGGCGTCGAAGTCCACGCGGCTCTGCGCGAGGAGCTCCTGCCAAGAAACACGTTGCTCGTCGCCCATTCCGCCGAGAGGGTAGCCGTGTGGAGGTATCAGACAGGGGCGAGCAGACGCCGGGCGACGCCGGCCCACGACCAGCGGTCGACGACCGCCTGCCGCGCGGCTTCCCTCAGCGCGTCGTGCTCCGCACGCGGCAGCCCAAGCAGCTCGGTCAGCTTGCGGGCGAGATCCTGTGCATCTCCGGTCTCGAACGACGCGAGCTCGCGGAAGCGGGCGGGATACTCGGCCTCCAACCCGGCGGCGACCTCTGCGAGACCGGAGTGGCGCGCGACGAGGGGCGGCGAGCCGGCGGCCGCGGCTTCGGCCGCCACCATCCCGAACGCCTCGGGGAAGATCGACGGCACGACGGTCACGTCNNATCGCCTCGAGCAGCACCTGCACGCCTTTCTGCTCGATCAGCTTGCCGAAGTAGACGACGAGCGGGCCGGGCTCGCTCAGGAACGACGCGAGCCGTTCGGCGTTGCCGTCGTCGGGGAGGCGCTCGTTGCCGCCGTTTTGCGGGTCGTTTCGCGCCTCGGCCAGCAGGCCGGCCAGCGCCGCGTCGCGATCCTGCAACCGGAACTCGTCGATGTCGACGCCCGGCGGCACCTCGAACACGCGATCGACGTGGCCCACCACGTCCTCGAGCACCTCGCGAATGTGCGCCGAGCCGACGAACGTCGCGTCCGCGCGCGCGAGCGCCTCTCTTCCCAAGCGCTCCAGCTCGGGCCGGTCGCGCATCGAGTACTCGAGCTCGGAGCCGTGCGCCTTGACGCGAAACGGCGCGCCGGTCGCCGCACCGACGGGCGCGCCCATCAACACATGGTTTGCGAACACCAGGTCGGCCGGCAGGAGCTCACGCAGGGCAGCCGCATTCGCGTCGACGTACGCGCGCCGTTCGGCGTCACTGAAGTCCTGCAGGTACTTCGGATTGAGCCCTTCGTAGCGGTCCATCACGAACACTGGGAGCAGGCCGCCCGGCAGGTCGACCGCGACCGTCGTCGCGCCGCCGAGGTCGTAGTGCTCCGGCGCGCGCTCCTGCGAGACGACGACGACCTCGTGGCCCGCCCGGCTCCACTCACGCGCGAGCGCGCGGGTGTAGACATTCGACCCGGTTCCTCCGAGGAGGTAGCCGTGCCAGAGCAGGATCCGCACGCTAGGCCAGGTGGAAGTACAAGGCGTGCAGCANNACGATGTTCTTGTCGCGCACGACGTCCTTGAGCCTGCGCTCGTCCTCGACGGTCGCGCTGCCGATGTCGGCGCCGATCACCGTCGGACTCGAATCGAAGACCGCCGCGATGTTGATGCCGTGCTCGGCGAAGATCGGCGAGCTGGCAATCGCCTGGCCGAGCCGGCCGGCACCCACGAGCGCGATGTTGTGCTGCCCCTGGGTGCGCAGGATCTTGCGGATCTCGGCCAGCAGCGAGTCGATCGAGTAGCCGACACCGCGCTTTCCGAACTTCCCGAAGTTCGAGAGATCGCGACGAATCTGCGTGGCGTTGATCGATGTGTAGTCGGCGATCTCCTGGGAGGAGATGCGGTCCTTCCCCATCTTCTTCGACTGCGTCAGCACCTGCAGATAGCGTGAGAGGCGGGCCGCGACCCCGACGGTGAGCCGGTCTGGAGCCTCGCCGGGGGCGGAAGATTGCAACGTCACGAGCGCATTGTGCCCAAGGCTCGCAGTCAGCGGTGCAGTTGTCACAAACTATGGCGCTTGTGACACCTTTCGGCGCAACGCTGCCTCGTCGACGTAGTAGACAAAAGCCCGCTCGCCGTCGATCTCGACCACGGGCAGCCAGGCGCGGTAGCGAGCCTCGAGCTCGGCGTCGCCGGTGATGTCGATCGCCTCGTAGGGGGCGCCGACGCGGTCGAGCACGCCGCGGGCCCGCTCGCAGAGCGAGCAGTCGCGCGCCGTGAAGAGAACGATGTTAGGGATAGAGACCGCGGGTCACGGTCGCTTCGGCGACGCGCTGGACGGCGAGGCCGTAGGCGGCCATGCGCATCGAGACCTTGCGGTCTGTGTAGGTCGACCACGTCTCGTCGAACGCGCGCCGCACGATCTCGTTCAGGCGGGCGTTGACCTCGTCTTCCTTCCAGAAGTACTCCTGCAGCCCCTGCACCCACTCGAAGTACGAGACGACGACACCGCCCGCATTCGCGAGGACATCCGGCAGGATGAGCACGTCGTTCGATTCGAGAATGTCGTCGGCGGCGGGCGTGAGCGGGCCGTTCGCGCCTTCGACGATCACCTTGGCCTTGACGTCCGCCGCGTTCTCCTCGGTGACGACCTGNNNNGCGACGTCGACGCCGTTGGCGTTGTAGACGCCGCCCGTCGAGTCGGAGATCGCGACGACCGTCGCGCCCAGTTCGCCGACGAACTTGGCGAAGAACGAGCCGACGTTACCGAAGCCTTGCACCGCCACCCTCAGACCTTCCATCGAGCGGCTCTGCTTCTCGAGAGCAGACTCGAGACAGAAGACACCGCCGCGCGCGGTCGCCTCTTCGCGGCCGAGGGAGCCGCCGATCGCCAGCGGCTTCCCGGTGACGACACCGAGCACCGAGTGGCCTTTGTTCATCGAGAACGTGTCGAAGATCCACGCCATCGTCGATGCGTTCGTGCCGACGTCGGGCGCAGGGATGTCCTTCTCCGGACCGATCTCGTTGATGATCTCCGACGTGAACCGGCGCGTCATGCGCTCGAGCTCGCCGCGCGACATCGTCTTCGGATCGCAGATCACACCGCCCTTCGCGCCGCCGAACGGAAGGCCCATCAGCGAGCACTTCCACGTCATCCACATCGCGAGTGCCTTGACCTCGTCGAGCGTGACGTCGGGGTGATAGCGGATGCCGCCCTTCGAGGGGCCGCGCGAGACGTTGTGCGTGACGCGGTAGCCGGTGAACGCGCGCACGGAGCCGTCGTCGAGCGACGTCGGGATCGACACCTCGACGGCCTTCTTGCATTCCTGCAGCACGTTGATGAGGCGTTCGTCGATTCCGAACGTCTCGGCGACCTTGTGGAGCTGCAGTTGTGCGAGACCGAACGGGTTCTCGCGCAGATGAGACTCGGGGGCCGTGGCGGCCATCGAGTACTCAGCCTACTCCACTCTGAAGGAGACCTGCGCCCTGCTCGGTTTTGCCTGCAACGGCAGGGTCGGCCAGGCGGCGAGGCGCAGCTCGTAGGAGCCCGGAGGTAGCCGCGCGCTCGTCGGCCCGCGGCCGGTGATGCCGAAGCTGTACGAGCCGGGCAGCAGATCGCGCAGGCGAGCCATGACGCCGAGATACCGGCCGGCCGCCGAGTAGAGCAGGATGTCGAGCCGCGAGACCGCCTGGATCTGCACGCCGCCGTCGTGGGCGACGTTCCCCGCCTGCACGCTGAGGATGGCCGGGTTCGTGTCGGATGCCGTAAACGACGCGCGGTCGATCGCAACGCGGCCGAGGAGCGTGTCGGGCACGCGTTCGAAATCGAGCGCCCACGGAACGTGGAGGGGCTCGCTCCCCGAGGGCGAGATCTGGATGACTCCGGTGACGATGCGTGCATCGGGCGCGACGGGAGCGCGCACCGTCACCTGCACGCGCGCGGCGCGCCCGACGCGCAGCACGAGCTGGTTGGGGACGACCGTGAACTTGAGGGCCTCCGACTCGCCGCCCGCGACCGCGCTGATCGACAGCTGCAAGCGCCGCGTCGAGACATTGCGGACAACGAACGTGCGCGTCGCGTGCCAGCGGGCGCCCTGCCAGATCCCGAAGCCGAGGGTCGTCGGCTGCGCCGCAACCTCGCCGACCGCCGACGCGCCGAGCCGGAAGCTGCCGGCGCCCGCCGAGGTCGCAGGCGCGCCGCCTTGCTGCGCGTAGCCGACGAGCAGGCTGTCGAGCGACGGGCCGTCGAGGCTCGGCCGCATCTGCGCGAGCAGCGCGGCGGCGCCGGCGACGGTCGCGGCGGCGGCGCTCGTGCCGTTCACCGTGCCGTAGAGCGGCGACCCGTCGGTGGCTGCGCCCGGCTCGGCGGTGGCCAGGGCGATGCCGGGGGCGACGACGTTCGGCTTGATCCCGCTGTCGAACGCGAGGCCTTGCGACGAGAAGCTCGCGACCTGGCCGCGCGCGCGATTCGCGTCGGCGTGAGGAGCGCCGATCGCGATTCCCACGTCGAGCCCGGCGCGCTGGGCTGCCAGGAGCTCGACCGCCGCGGACGTCGGCACGACGACGACAGGTGCGGTCTCGTCCTCGACAACGCGCAGCGAGCCGGGCGGCAGCGGCGCGCCGTAGAGCACGACCGCAGCCGCGCCTGCGCGCGACGCGGCGACTGCGGCGGCCTGCGGATCGGCACCGACCGGCACGACGACCGCCCGCCCAGCGACGAGGCTGTAGCCCTTGGCGTTGAAGTAGTCGGCGCTCTGCGAGCCGGCGAGGCCCCTGGTCGTCCGCGGCGTGGTGACCCGCAGGATCAGCGCGTGCGCCGGTGCGACCGCACCGAGCAGCGGAAGCTTCTGGTCGAGGATCACGTCGAGGCCGCGCCGCAGGACGACGCGAACGACCGGGAGGTCGGTGCGCGAGTCGGTCGCGCCGACCGCGAGCGCGCCCGGCGCGCCGGCCGGGCCAGCGATCGATCCGAACGCAGGCCCGGCGACGCCGTCGTTGCCGGCCGGCGTAACGACGAGCGTGTTCAGATCGAGTGCGCCCTGCACGGCCTGCGCTTCGGGACCGTCGGTGAACGCCGCGTAGGGCTCCGCGACGCCGAGCAACGCCACGCGCACGGCGTCGTGCGTGTCGCCGTCGCCGTTCGGGTCGACCGCCCGCTCGAGCCCGGCGATCACCTGGTCGGTACGGCCGAAGACGATGTCGTTCCCGTTGGCGCCCGCCTGCCAGCCGGCAACGCGAATCGGGAGGATCGTCGCCCCCGGCGCGACACCGTGCAGCCCGCCCGGGCCGCCCGAGCCGACGAGGATGCCGGCGAGCTCCGTCCCGTGCCGCTCGACCTGGGACGGGTCCTGGGGATCCGAGCGCGCCGACGCGTCCGCGCCGTGGTCGACGATGTCGATCCCCGGCAGCAGCTTTCCGCGCAGGTACGGGTGCGACTCGTCGACACCGGTGTCGAGGAGCGCGATCGTGACGCCCCGGCCGTCGAAGCCCGGCAACTCGGCGTCTGGACGGTGGCCGCTCGCGGGCCCGAACGCCTTCGAAGCGAGCAGCGTCTCCGAGATCGATGCGGGGAACGCGGCCCGCACCGGGAAGACGCCCTCGACCTCGGGCATCTGCCCGAGCAGCGCCACGGCCCGCGGATCGAGCGCAGCCGCGAAGCCGTCGACGACACGCGCGTAGCTGAAGTCCGGGCGCACCGTGACACCGAGCGACGCGAGCTTGGTCAGCACCTGCTGCTGGGCGGCGAACGCCTGCGACGTCCACGAGCGCTCCTGCGACTCGGTCGCGTAGCGCACGAGCGCGATCCGTTGTGCGACGGACGGCGTCTTGAGCAGCACGATCGATCGCTGGTCTGCGAGCGTCGCGGCCCGAGGCTCGCCGACCAGCCCCAGCCAGCTGACCGCCTCGGTCTTGACCGTCGCGTCGCGCCCGCGGGCGACGACGGTCGCCACGAGCACGATCGTCAGGGCCGCGACCCCGAGCAGAGCGGCGCTACGCCGTGGGACGCGCATCGAGCGAAAGGTAGTCGGGATACGGGACAGGCTCGGCGTAGCGGGCCGCCGAGGCGATCATCGCCGCGTTGTCCGTGCAGAGCGGCAGCGGAGCGAGCGCCGCGCCGGGCAGCGCTGCGCGCAGCTCCGAGTTCGCAGCGACCCCGCCGACGACGGCCACCCGCTCGGCCCCCGTCGCTTCGATCCGCTCGACGAGCGCCCGGACGATCGCATGCTGGTAGCTCGCGGCGAGGTCGGCCTTCCGCGCCTCGAGCTCCGCCGCCGGGAGGTCGCGCACCTTGTAAAGGAGCGCGGTCTTCAGCCCGGAGAACGAGAAGTCGAGCCCCGGCACGCGCGCGACCGGGAAGTCGTACGCGGCCGGATCGCCCTGCTTCGCAAGCGCGTCGATCTCCTTGCCGCCCGGATAGCCGAGCCCGAGCAGCCGGGCCCCCTTGTCGAAGGCCTCGCCCGCCGCGTCGTCGAGCGTTGTCCCGAGCACACGGAAACCGCCGCGTTCCTGCACGTCGACGAGCATCGTGTGACCGCCGCTCGCGAGCAGGCAGGTGAACGGTGGCTCGAGATCGAGCGGTCTCAGGTAGAGCGACGCGACGTGGCCGTGCAGATGGTTGACGGGGACGAGCGGCAGCCGCCGCGCCCAGGCGAGCGCCTTGGCCGCGGAGACGCCGACCAGGAGCGCGCCGATCAGGCCCGGATGCGAGGTGACGGCGACGGCGTCGATTTCCGCCTCGCCGAGCGCCTCCTCGATCACCGGCACGATCAGCTCGAGATGCCTGCGGCTCGCGACCTCGGGCACGACCCCACCGAAGCGCGCATGCAATTCGTCCTGCGACGCAACGACCGTCGTGACGATCTCACCGTCCGCCGTGACGAGCGCCGCGGCGGTCTCGTCACACGACGTCTCGATCCCGAGGATCACTGTTGCCGTGCATCCCTCCACATAATGAGCGCGTCTTCCCGGTTGTCCGTGTAGTAGCCACGCCGGACGCCCCGCGGTTCGAAGCCGAGCTTCTCGTACAGGCGAATCGCGTCTTCGTTCGAGATGCGCACTTCCAGCGTGTAGCCGCGACGCTCGTCGTTGCGCGTCAGCTCGAACAGCCGCTCGAGCAGCGCAGTCGCGACGCCGCGGCGCTGGTGCTCGGGATGCACGGCGACGTTCATCACGTGCCACGCATCGACGTAGCGAGAGTTGACCACGTAGCCGACGAGATCGCTGCCGTCGAACGCTCCGAGGCAGATCGACGTGGGCTTCGCGAGCTCCGACGCGAACATCGAGCGCGACCAGGGCGTCGGGTAGGCACGCTGCTCGATGCTCTCGATCGCCGTCAGGTCGACGAGGTCGAGCGTGCGGATCTCGAGCGCGACTGCGGTCACGGCTGTGGCTTCGCGTCGGGGTCGCGGACATAGAGCGGCTCGACCAGCTCTGCAGGGCCGAATGCGCCCGCACGCTCGACGAGCAGGAGCGGGTCGGGCACGTGCGCGTCGTCCGCGTCCGGCGGGATCGTTGCCCCGCGCTCCTCGAAGAGGGCGCGGTAGCGGATCGCTCCGTCTCCGACGAGCGTCTGCCCCGCGACGTCGAGCTCCTCCGGCTTGCAGACCCGCGGGCCGGTGGTGAACACCTCGCCGCGGCGCGCGTCGAGCACCGGCGTCCCACCCGCGAACGCGTCGAGGGTCGACGCACCGGCGACCGGCACGCCGAGCGCGAACGCGAGTGTGCGCGCCATCGCGAGGCCGATGCGGATGCTCGTGAAGCTGCCCGGCCCGCAGCCGACGACGATCCCCTCGATCGCAGCCGGGTCGTCGACCAGGCCGTCGACCGCAACGAGCAGGTCGCCGGCGCGCGCAGCGTGGCCCCGGCGCTCCGGGGGCACCGCGCAGACGGCCCCGAACGCCGTCGCGGTGTCAAAGGCCAGGATCACAGTCGATCCTCACGCTCCGGTGCGACTCGTCAACGTGCTTGAGGGTAACGACGGCGCGGGCCGCTGGGAGCCAATCGCCCCCGTGCTCCGGCCATTCGACGAAGGCGATCGTCCCGTCGAAGTAGGGCTCGAGGTCGCCCCACTCCTCGGGATCGAGACCGGCAATGCGGTACAGATCGAGGTGGGCGACGGGCACGGGCGCCTCGTAGCGGTGGCCGATCGTGAAGGTCGGGCTGGAGACCGGCCCGGTGACGCCGAGCGCGCGAGCGGCCCCGCGCACGAAGGTCGTCTTCCCGGCGCCGAGCTCGCCGGAGACGGCGACGACGTCACCAGCCGACAAATGCTCGGCCAGCCCGGCGGCAAGCGCCTCGGTCGCCTCGGGTGAGCTCGTGACGGTCTGCACTGGTCCCAATGGTGTCTGACACCAAGGGTGTCAGACACCTCTTCGATCAGAAGAGGCCGAGTTGGGCCGAGGGCTCGGCTGACGGCGCCTCGACCGGTGTCGGCTCGACG
>PLDP01000149.1 GCA_003136795.1 Actinomycetota bacterium | reverse complement strand
GCCGGCGACGCCGGCCTGCGCAACGGTCACACTCGGTAGCACCATTCGCCACAAGAGGCGAATCAGCAAACTTTGGGTGGTACTCTAGTTTTCGCCTATACTGGCGAGATACTCTAGAAATTACCATCTAATCGCCAGATGAGGCCACTTATGAAAATCGAGAACAGCCAGAGCGACGCCGTGATCCTCACCGAGCTTGGAGCACGGCTCGCACGGACCCGTCTCGAGCGGAACATCAGCCAGGCAGAGCTGGCCGCCGAGGCGGGCATCGGAAAGCGCACGATCGAGCGCATCGAGCGAGGGGAGCCGGTCAAGCTCCCCGCCCTCTTGCGTGTCTTGCGCGCACTCAACCTGCTCGAGCGTCTCGAGCTGCTTGTGCCCGAGCCGTTGCCGAGCCCACTGGAGCGCCTCAAGCAGCAAGGGCGCGCGCGACGGCGCGCGGCGCGCGGCACCGTGGAACGCAGCGACGACACCGCGGCTCCGTGGACCTGGGGAGACGAGGAGGGCAAAGCACCGCGATGAGCAGCGTCGCGGAGGTCCGGCTCTGGGGTCGATCGATCGGCGCGGTCTCCCTGGAGGACGGCGACGACACGGCGGTCTTCCAGTACACCCCGGAGTTCGCGCGCAGCGCCATCCAGGTGGCTCCGCTCGCGATGCCCCTTCGCCCCGAGCCATACGCCTTTCCCACCCTCGCGCACGAGAGCTTCCGAGGGCTTCCGGGCCTGCTCGCCGATTCGCTCCCGGACAGATTTGGCACCGCGCTGATCGACGTTTGGCTCGCATCCCAGGGTCGAAGCCCGGAGAGCTTCGACGTGGTGGAGCGCCTCTGTTACATCGGCGCGCGCGGTATGGGCGCGCTCGAGTTCGCGCCTGCTCGTGGGCCGCGGCCGTCCGCCACGCGGGACCTCGAGGTGTCCGACCTCGTGCAGCTCGCCACCGAGGTGTTGACCGAGCGGACGCAGTTGATCGCGTCACTCGACGAACCGGGGCGGGAGGCGGCGCTCCGCGAGATCCTCAGTGTGGGCACGTCCGCCGGCGGCGCACGCGCAAAGGCCGTCATTGCCTGGAATCCGGTCACGCGGGAGGTTCGTTCAGGGCAGATCGATGCCGGGCCGGGGTTCGAGCACTGGCTCCTCAAGTTCGACGGCGTCCGCGGCAACAAGGACAAGGAGCTCGAAGACCCGCAGGGATTCGGAGCAATCGAGTACGCGTACTCGCTGATGGCGAACGCCGCGGAGATCACCATGACCGAGTGCCGCCTGCTCGAGGAGGGCGGCCGCCGGCACTTCATGACCCGGCGCTTCGACCGTCCGCCGGAGGGAGGGAAGCTGCACATGCAGTCCCTCGCGGCGCTGGCCCACTACGACTTCAACCAGGCGGGCGCAAACTCATACGAGCAAGCGCTGCAGGTGCTGCGACGGTTGGGGCTTTCGCTCGAGGTGGCGGAGCAGCTCTACCGCAGGATGGTGTTCAACGTCGTCGCGCGAAACCAGGATGACCACGTCAAGAACATCGCCTTTCTCATGGATCGGGCGGGCAGATGGACGCTCGCACCGGCCTATGACGTCACGTACGCGTTCGCGCCCGGCGGACGGTGGACTGCGCGGCACCAGATGTCGATCAACGCCAAGCGCGACGACTTCACGATCGGTGACTTCGATGCCTGCGCCGAGACGGTCTCGATCAAACGGACCCGCGCGCATGAGATCTACGACGAGGTTCGCGCAGCCGTCACCAACTGGCCCGAGTTCGCTGCTGCGGCCGGTGTCCCCGACGAGGACGCCGAGCGGATCGCCCGCGCGCATCGCCTCGTGCTGCCCCGCTCCTAGTCCGCCTCGCGCTTGGTGATCCCGCGCATCTCGCCGGGGTAGTCACCAAGCCAGTCGTCCACGTCCTCGAGCTTCACGATCTGAAATTCCATCGCCACCCTCCTTCGGTCTGCGAGTATCGAACACCTGGAGCGGACGCCTCGCAACCGGCTGGTACTCGTCGCCTGCATCCTGGGATCGATCATCGTGTTCATCGACTCGACGGTCGTGAACGTGGCGCTGCCGGCGATCCAGCGCGATCTCGGCGGCGGGCTCGCGCTGCAGCAGTGGGTCGTGGACGCGTACCTGCTCACGCTCGGCTCCCTGCTCCTCGTCGGCGGCTCGCTCGGCGACCTCTTCGGAGCCCGGCGCCTCTTCCTGCTCGGGATCATCGGCTTCGGCATCACCTCGGTGCTCTGTGCCGCCGCGCCGGACGGGACGACACTGATCCTGGCGCGCGGCCTCCAGGGCGTGCTCGGCGCAGTCCTCACACCGGCCGGGCTTGCGGTGATCGCGACCACATTCAAGGGTGAGGAACGCGGCGCGGCGATCGGAGCCTGGACGGCGTGGACCGGAATCGCGTTCGTGATCGGCCCGCTCGTCGGCGGTTGGCTCGTGACGAATGCGAACTGGCGCTGGGTGTTCTTGATCAATGTGCCGTTCGCGATCGTCACCGCCGCGCTCGTCGTCTATGCGGTCCCTCCGCGTGCCAGCGGGAACGAACGGGCGCGCGTCGACGTTCTCGGTGGAGTGCTCTGCGTGCTCGGTCTCGGCGGTCCCGTGTTCGCGCTCATCGAAGAGCCGAAACGCGGCTGGGGCGATCCGCTGATCCTCGCCTCGCTCGTCGGCGGCCTCGTCCTCTTCGGGCTCTTCGTGCTCTGGGAGACCCGGACAGCCCAGCCGATGCTGCCGCTGCAGCTCTTCTCCCGTCGGAACTTCTCCTTCGCGAACCTCGAGACGCTGGCCGTGTATGCCGGGCTCTCGACGCTTACGTTCTTCCTCGTCTTGTTCCTGCAGCAGTTGGCCGGGTACACCGCCCTCCGAAGCGGCTTGGCTCTCCTGCCCATCACCGTCGTCATGTTCGTCCTGTCGCCGCGCGTCGGGCGACTGTCAATGCGCTACGGCCCCCGCTGGTTCATGGGCCTCGGCCCGTTCGTGGCCGGGCTCGCGCTCATCGGCGCGGTGCGGCTCGAGCCCGGGTTCTCGTACGCGTGGGAGCTCCTGCCCGTGTTGCTCCTCTTCTCGGTCGGCCTCTCGATGATCGTCGCGCCGCTCACATCGACGGTGCTCGCCGACGCGGGCGAGCACGACGCCGGCATCGCGAGCGGCGCCAACAACGCCGTCGCGCGTGTTGCCGGCCTGCTCGGCATCGCCGTCGTCGGCGCCGCGATCGCCGGGCCGCAGAACCGGCTCGACGTCGCAGGCTTCCACCTCGCGATGTGGATCACCGCGGCGCTCGTCCTCGCGGGCGGCGTGATCGGGGTCGCCGGGATCACGAACAGAGCCCACGCATGAGCCGTAGGCTTGACGGAGGCGAACCAGGAGCGCAGGTGCCGGCTTTGCCGGCGCCGGAGCGGGTATGAGCGCAGCGGCGGAGATCGTCTTCGACCACGTCACCAAGCGCTATGCCGGGCGCGATGCGCCAGCGCTCGACGATCTCTCGCTGGAGATCCCGGCCGGCACGTTCTGCGTGCTCGTCGGCCCGTCGGGCGGCGGCAAGACGACCGCGCTCAAGATGGTCAACCGGCTGATCCCCTTCGACTCGGGCGACATCCGGATCGACGGGCGCAGCGTCCGCGACCTGCCGCTCACCGAGCTGCGGCGCGGGATCGGCTACGTGATCCAGCAGATCGGCCTCTTCCCGCACCAGACGGTCGGCGAGAACATCGCGACCGTCCCGCGACTGCTCGGCTGGCCGAAGCGGCAGACCGCCGAGCGCACGGTCGAGCTGCTCGAGCTCGTCGGGCTCGAAGCCCGCGACGCGGAGCGCTATCCCGCGCAGCTCTCGGGCGGCCAGCGGCAGCGCGTCGGCCTCGCGCGCGCGCTCGCGGCGGATCCGCCCCTGCTCCTGATGGACGAGCCGTTCGGCGCGCTCGACCCGATCACCCGCTTCCGCCTGCAGACCGAGCTGCGACGGCTCCATCGTGAGGTCGGCAAGACGGTGATCTTCGTCACGCATGACGTCGACGAGGCGATTCAGATGGGTGACCGCATCGCGATCCTCCGCGAAGGCGGCGTGCTCGCGCAGTACGACACGCCTGACGCCATCCTCGCGCATCCCGCCGACGACTTCGTCGCGCAGTTCGTCGGCGAGGACCGCGCGCTGCGGCGGCTCGCGCTGCGCACACTTCGAGACGTCACGCTCGAACCTGGTTCCCAGAGCGAACCAGGCTCGCGAGTTTCTCCCGACACGACCGTCCGCAACGCTGTGTCACTCATGCTCGAGACCGGCGACGAGCAACTGGTGGTCGTCGACGGCGACCGGGTGCTCGGCGTCTTCCACCTCCGTGACGCAGGAGAGTTGCTGTAGGCAGCCACCCTGTCATCCCGAACTTCGGCCAGGGCAGCGCCTGTGTCACCGGCAACCACACGTTCTGCTGGGACTGGGTGCGAGACCACTGGGGCGACACGCTGCAGCCCGCGCTCGTGCAGCACGTCGAGCTCACCGCGATCGCGGTCGTGATCGGGTTCGCGATCGCGTTCCCGCTCGCGCTGCTCGCGCACCGCTACGGGCGGCTCGAGCATCCGGTCGGCGTGGTCTCCGCGCTGCTCTACACGATCCCGAGCCTCGCGCTCTTCCAGCTGCTCATCCCGTTCAGCGGCCTCACGTGGACGACGGTCGAGATCGCGCTCGTGTCGTACACGCTCGTGATCCTGTTCCCGAACATCATGGCGGGGCTGCACAGCACGCCGGACGAGGTGCTCGAAGCCGCCCAGGGCATGGGCTTGACCCGGCTGCAGGTGTTGCTGCGCGTCGAGCTGCCGCTCGCGATTCCGGCGATCGTCGGCGGCCTGCGCGTCGCGGTCGTCTCGACGGTCGCGATCGCGACGATCGCGGCGTTCCTGCTCCCCGACGGGCTCGGCTACCCGATCGTCCTCGCACTGAAGGAGCCGACGCCGTTCAAGACCGAGATCTACTCGGCGGGCGGGCTCGCGATCGCGTTTGCGATCAGCTGCGACCTCTTGCTCGTCGCGCTGCGCCGGGCGCTCGCGCCGTGGGCGGTGACGGGGCTCGCATGATGCTCGCGGACGCCGCCAACCTGCACACGTTCGTCGATGCGCTGCGCTTCATCGGCGCTAATCCCGGCTTCCTCGCGCAGAAGGCGCTCGAGCAGCTCGAGCTGTCGGGCGCCGCGCTCGGGATCGCGCTCGCGGTGGCACTCCCGCTCGGGATCGTCCTCGGCCATTTCCACCGAGGTTCCGGCGTCGCGATCGCGGGGTCGATCGTCGGCCGCGCTCTCCCCAGCCTCGTCCTGATCGCGGCGTTCCTGACGCTGCTCGGGATCGGCTTCGTGAACAACATGGTCGCGCTCGCGGTGCTCGGCACCGGGCCGATCCTCACGAATAGCTACGACAGCGTCGACCGCGTCGACAAGGACGTCGTCGAATCGGCGCGCGGGATGGGCATGACCGGCTGGCAGATCCTGCGCCGCATCGAGCTCCCGCTTGCGATTCCACTGCTCTTCACGGGAATCCGCATCTCGGCGGTCACGATCGTGGCGACCGCGCCGATCGCCGCAATCGCGGGCGGCGGCGGCCTCGGCGACGTGATCGTCAACCAGGCGAGTTACCGGCTTTCCGGCGTGCTCGGCGCCTCCCTCTGCGTGATGGCGCTGTCCGCCTTCGTCTTCGTTGCCCTAGCTGGATTCCAGATCAGCGTAACGCCCAGGGGGCTTCGGGGTACTAGCGTAATCGGCGACCAAACCCGAAAGGAGCAACAGTGATCCGCAAGCATACGAGGCGAGCCGCCAAGGCGGCGTTCGCGATTTCCCTCGGGGTCGCGATTGTCATTGGCTTGTTCGCGGCCGTCTTCGCGCGGCCGGCGCACGCATCCTCGACGGCAGGCCCGACGGTCATCATCGGGACGAAGAACTTCCCCGAGGAGTTCATCCTCGGCGAGCTCTACAAGCAAGCGCTCCAGGCGAAGGGGTTCCAGGTCTCCTACAAGGAGAACATCGGTTCCACCGAGCTGATCCAGACGTCCCTGACGAGCGGGAAGATCAACTTCTATCCCGAGTACACGGGTGTGATCGTGCAGGACGTCTTCCATCACACGCTGTCGGCGAAGACTGGAAACGCCACGTACCTCCTCGCGAAGAAGCTCGAGGGAGCGAAGGGCTACACGGTCCTCAAGCCGACGCCGTTCTACGACACCGACGTGGTCGCGGTCACAAACGCGACGGCGGCGAAGTACGGGCTGAAGTCGATCGCCGACCTGAAGAAGGTCGGCAGCTTCAAGTTCGGCGGCTTCCCGGAGTGCAAGACCCGCAACACCTGCTTCGTCGGCTACACGAAGCAGTACGGGATCACCAACGCGTCGTTCCTGCCGCTCGCGGGGATCTCGGCGTACGCGGCACTGGACGCCGGCACGGTGCTGGCGGCCGACGTGTTCTCGACCGACCCGCCGCTCGGCAAGGGCTCGAAGTACACGGTCCTCGCCGATCCGAAGCACGTGACCGGGTTCCAGAACGTCGCACCGATCGTCAAGACGACCGTCGCGAACGCGCTGGGCTCGAAGTTCACGAGCACGGTCAACGCGGTGTCGGCGACGCTGACACAGGACGCGATCGTCGCGATGAACAAGGCAGTCGAAGTCGACAAGCAGAGCGCAGCGAAGGTCGCGAAGACCTTCCTGAAGGCGAACCATCTCGCCTAACGAGCATGTTGTCGTTCTCGGTGGAGGGTCGTCCGGCGAGCATTTCGTCGGCGCCCTCCGCCGGCTCGACCACGAGACGAAGGTGACCGTTGTCGAGCGGCGGCTCGTCGGCGGCGAGTGCTCCTACTACGCGTGCATGCCGACGAAGACGATGCTCCGGGCGCCGGAGCTCGCGGCAGCGGCGCGCCATTTGCAGGGCGCAGTCGAGGTCGGCAGGGTCGATCCGCAGAAGATCTTCGCGTGGCGCGACATCGTCGCCGAGCGTGACGACTCGTCGCAGGTCGAGTGGCTCGACTCGCAGAACGCCGCACTCGTGCGCGGTGACGCCGTCGTGACGGAACCGGGAGTCGTGCAGGCTGGCGAGCACGAGCTGCGCTACGACCGCCTGGTGATCGCGACCGGCTCGTCACCGGTCGTGCCGCCGATCGAAGGGCTCGACCAGATCGACTACTGGACGAACGTCGAGGCGACCGTGACGCTCGAGGTTCCCGAGCGGCTCCTCGTGCTCGGCGGCGGCCCGGTCGGCTGCGAGCTCGCGCAGTTCTTCCAGCGCGTCGGCTCGCAGGTGACACTCGTCCAGAGCGACGCGCGCCTGCTCTCCCGCGTCGATCCCGACGCGGCGGCGCTCGTCGAGGAGGCGCTGCGCGAGGACGGCGTCGACATCCGCCTGAACGCGCGTGCCGAAAGTGTCACTAGTAACACTGTGTTACTAGCGGACGGCAGCGAGGTGCCCTACGACCGGCTGCTGCTCGCGACCGGCCGCAAGCCGAACGTCGACGGGCTCGAGCCGCTCGGGCTCGAGATCTCGCGCCGCGGGATCGAGGTCGACGAGCGGATGCGCGCGGCGGAGAACGTCTGGGCGCTCGGCGACGTCACCGGGATCGCGCCGTTCACGCACGTCGGCAAGTACCACGCGCGCATCGCCGCCTACGACATGGACGGGCGCGCTGTGCGGGCGGATCACCGCGCGGTGCCGGCAACGATCTTCACCGACCCGCAGGTCGCGACGGTGG
>PLDP01000127.1:21513-27387 GCA_003136795.1 Actinomycetota bacterium | reverse complement strand
GCGAGCACGATCCCGTTGCAATTGCAGAGGCTCCCGTTCACGACGATTGAAGGCCCGAACGGGTTCGTCGCGCCCTGCGTCGACCCGTCGATCGTGGTGCCGCCGGCAGTCAGGGACGGGAGCGGCGTGTTCGGCTGGATCGTGCAGACGCCCGCAACGCAGCCACTGTCTGCCGCCGGAATCGCGAAGACGATCGTGCTTCCCGGATTCGCGTTCGCGGCGCCGATCGCCTCCCGCAAAGAGCCTGGCCCGCCATCGCTTGTGTTCGTGACCGTGATCGGCGCGCTGCTTAATGCGGACGCGGGCAGAAGCAGGGCGATGGCAGCCAACACGATCAACCCGGTCGTCCTTCCAACATGCATACCCAAAGGTGAGGTGTGCCGCATCTCTCGAGCCGCCCTTCGATTAGATGGCGATCAGCTCGAGCAACATGGCCACCGACGGGCGTACCAAATTAATCGAACTCGACCACACCATACGCCGCTTGGTCGACGCAATACAACGGCGGCCGATCCTCTTTGGACCCATCTGTCTTCGCGGCGGTTCGCTGGATCTGTGTCAGTTTGGCGCCGGCCGCCGGCGCGGCAACACTGACCGGCGGCGTTGCAGGAACTCGCACCGAGTTGACCGACGTCACCAGGGAGTCGCGGGTCGCCGATCCCGTGGCGTACCTACCGGGAGACCTTTGGACTCGATTCTCGCGGGTGCCGTGCGACGCCGTCCTCTTCGGCCGCCCGTGCAACGGCAGCCGCGACGGCCGTGACTACTTCGCGGTTGAAGACGCTCGGGACGATGTAGTCCGCCGCCAACTCGTCGGCGCCGATCGTCGCGGCGATCGCGTCTCCGGCGGCGACCTCCATCCGTTCGGTGATCGCTGACGCGCGCACGTCGAGCGCNNAGCACGTTGTTGATCTGGTTGGGGTAGTCGGACCGTCCCGTGGCGACAACGGCTGCGAGGCCCTCAATCTCCTCCGGCAGCACCTCCGGCAGCGGGTTGGCCATCGCGAACACGATCGCATCGGAGGCCATCCGCCTGACACCGTCGATGCTGACCGCACCCGGTTGCGAGAGACCAATGTAGACGTCAGCACCTGTCAGCGCCTCGTCGGCGCTGCCGCGAATGTTCTCCGGATTCGTCTCCTCTGCGTAGCGCTGTTTTGTCTCCGTCAAACCGGGTCGTCCTCGATGGACCGCGCCTTCGCTGTCGCAACCGATCACGTTGCGCACGCCCGCGGCCTGGAGCGTCCGCGTCACCGCGGTCCCGGCAGCCCCAACGCCCGTGAGCACGACCGTGACCTCCTCGATGGACTTGCCGACAACGCGCAGCGCGTTCAGGAACGCCGCAAGGACAACGACCGCCGTGCCGTGCTGATCGTCGTGAAACACGGGGATATCGAGCGAGTCGCGCAACCGCCGCTCAATCTCGAAGCAGCGCGGCGCAGCGATGTCCTCGAGGTTGATGCCGCCAAAACCCGGCGCAATCGCCTCGACCGCCGCCACGATCCCGTCCGGCTCCTTCGTGCTCAAACAGATCGGCCAGGCATCGACACCACCGAACTCCTTGAACAGAAGCGCCTTCCCCTCCATCACTGGCAGCGCGGCCTCGGGGCCGATATCGCCGAGGCCGAGCACCGCGCTCCCGTCGGTCACCACCGCCACCGTGTTCCGCTTCACCGTCAGGTTCCAGACGGCATCAGGGTCGTCCACAATCGCTCTGCACACCCGCGCAACCCCCGGCGTGTACGCCATCGAGAGGTCGTCGCGCGTCTTCACCGGTGCGTTTGAGGCCATATGGATCTTTCCGCCGAGATGAAGCAGGAAGGTTCGGTCGGAAACGTGCTCCACTTCGACCCCCGCGACCGAGCGGCAGGCGCGAACGATCGCGTCGACGTGCTCGGCGTCGGTCGCCAGCACGCTCACGTCCCGCACCTTGCTCCCGGCCTCGGCCCGAACGAGGTCAATCGCGTCGAGCAGGCCGCCCGCGTCCGCGATCGCCCGCGCAAGATCGGCAAACGTGCCCGGCGAGTTCTCCAGTCGCACGCGAAGTGTCAGGCTGAAAGACGCTGAATAGTGTGCCATCGTCCGGCTCATGCTACTTCGGCTCGTCTCGCTGCACGGAAAGACGAACGGCCGATGTCGCACCGAGCAGGCGAAAGCCCTGCGGCCGCGACAAGAGTGACGAGCTTCCGCGTGCATTGACGAGCGGGGACGGCGAGGCCGGGCGGCGATCCGAACGCCGCGGTCGCTGTGTCAGATTCGTCAGGTTCGGGGCGTGGGTCCTGTACCGTGCGAAGCAGTCACCGCCGCTCGGCTGATTCGATCCCAGGTGCGCCCACTCTCTCCTGCCCACCGAATCCGTTTGTCTGAGCCGTCTGCGCGGCGGATCGGTGCCGTGGTGTCAGATCTGTGAGCGCTTTGCGTGATCGCCGCCAGCTTCAACGAGGTACTCGGAGATGTCGCGGAAGCGCACCGTTTCCCCCGCCGACTTGCGGAGGTTGACGAGACAGATCGGGCACATCGTCACGCAGTCATGCGCGGCCGCGCCCAACTGCTCGACGCGCCTCGAGGCGACGGCCGCTGCCTTGTCGGGGTACAGCGCCTCTGCTGGCCCGCCACAGCACCACGTCAACTTCCCCGCATGCGTCGGTTCAACAACCGTGAGACCGGTTGTAGCGAGCAGATCGCGAGGCTCGCTCACGACATTCTCATAGCGCGCGTACACGCAGGAGTCGTGCAGCACGACCGTCCCGGAAAGCTGCGTCTGCGCGGGCACCGCGCGCTCGGCGAGCACCTCGAGGTAGCTCCGGACGCGCACGTCGTAGTCGTCGACGAGTGTCGGGTAGACGGTCCGCAGCATCGTCGTTGTGTGGGGATCGATCGTGATGACTTCTTTGACGCCGTGCTCGCGGAAACTCCGTGCGACTCTTTGCGCGTGCGTGGCCACGACTGCGTCTGCGCCGAGATCGTGCGCCAGCGCGCCCGAGTAGAGATCGTCCTCATAGAGGTAGCCGAACTCGACGCCTGCCTGCTGCAGCAGCTTCGCGACGTTGGTGGGCACGCGGTCGTACTCGGCCCGCTCGCCTGCCGACGGACGCGCGATGAGCGCGGCGCCGTTGACGAATCGGTTGACGCGGCGCGCAACGCCGCTGAAGCGTGCGAGCGGTGAGTCGCCGAGCCGTTGTTCAAGCCTGACGAGCCGTTCGATGTACGGGATCAGCTGGTACATCATCCCCGTGTAGAGGACGGTCTCGCCGCCGCGGGGCAGGTCAAGCTCGCGAGCCCAACGGGTCGCGCGACGCGCGGGGATGGGAAGCACGGAACCGCGCAGCCGCAAGTTGTCGGTGAGGATCCCGATCACGTCGCGGGTCGGCAGCGGCATCAGTGGCTCCCCTCCAGCAGCCAGTGCCGCAGCACGCGGACGTTCTCCGTGATGTGCACCTCGGCAGGGCAGCTCTCCTCGCACGCGCGGCAGAGCAGGCAGGAGAAAACGGTCTCGCTCTCGTCGCGCACGCGGTCGGCGAGGCCGAGCTCGACGTAGCGGAAGAGCCGCCGCGGCAGCAATGCGATCTCCAGCGGGCAGACCGCGGTGCAGACGCCGCAATTCATGCACGCCTCCGCGTCGTACGAGCCGATCAGGCGCAGCTCGTCGGCTAGGTCTCGGTGCACGACGGTGCTCATCTGCCCTCCACCGCACCGTAGGCGAAGTAGCCGTCGCTGTTCGCACCCGGCACCTCGGCGACGTACCCGTACTTGCGCAGCCCCATCATCCAGACCATCACCTCGTCCTCGGGGAAGCCGCCGACCTTCGCCAGCTCGGGCACGGTGAGCGGCCCGTCGTGCAACAGCGCGAGCAGCCGGCTGCGCATCAGGGGCTCGTCACGAACGACCTCACGGACATCGCGGCTCACGACGGCGCTCCCACGAGCAGGCTGTCGATCATCGCGCGCACCTGCGCGTCGGTATAGCCCTCGAGGTCGATGGCATTCTCCGGGCAGACCGGGGCGCACGCGCCGCAGCCCTTGCAGCCCGCCGCGTCGATCGCCGCGATCTCTCCACCGTCGCTCGCCACGAGCGAGATCGCGCCAAACGGGCAGGTCTCGACGCACTCGGCACAGCCGGTGCAGGCCTGGCTGTGCACGACCGCGACCTGGGGATCGAGCTCGGCGACGCCGCGCTTCAGTACCGCGGCCGCCTGCGTGACTGCTGCGAGCCCGGAGGCGACGCTTTCGGCGGAGGTCTTCGGCCCCTGACAGGTGCCCGCGATCAGGACGCCGTCGACGACCGTCTCGACCGGCCGCAGCTTCGGATGAATCTCGTTGAAGAATCCATCACGGCCGATCGGCAGCTTCAGCACGCCTACCAGGTCGTCGTTGCACCGCGGGACCATCCCCGTCACGAGCACGACGACGTCGGCAGGGATCGTCAGCTCTTCGCCGCCGGTCAGCAGGTCGCGCACCGTCACGTTGAGGCCGGCGTCGGTCCGCGCCACGTCCGGCGGATCGTCGTCGGCGAACTTCAGATACAGCGAGCCACGCTGCCGCGACTCGTTCAGCATCAGCTCGTTCCGGCCATACGTGCGCAGATCGCGATACAGGTGGTACTGGCGCACGTTCGCATCGCGACCTGCCGCAGTCAGAGATGCGTGTACCGCAGCGCTGCAGCAGAACCGCGAGCAGTAGGGCCGCTCGGCGTCGCGGCTGCCGACGCAGTAGACGTAGGCGACGCTCTCAACCGGCTTGCCGTTCACGATCACCGGTCCGTCCCCGTCGTCGAGCAGCTGCTTCCACTCCGGCAGCGTCAGGACGCCGTCGATCCCGTAGCCAAGCTCGCCCGCTTCCGGCTGGTAGCTGTCGAAGCCCGTGGCGACGATGATCTGGCCCACTTCGAGGTGAATCGACTCGCCGGCGACGTGCACGACCGCCCGATAGTTGCCGAACGTGCCGGACTTGGCGGTCAGCTCGGCGTTCGTGAACACGGTGATCTCAGACCGCTGCCTGATCTCTTCGGCGAGCTGCGCGATCAACGCACGTCCGTCCTTGCCGTGCGGGAAGAGCTCGCCGAGATTGCCGACCCGGCCGCCGAGCTCCTCTTCGCGCTCGACCAGGAAGACCGCGAGCCCGACGTCGGCGAGACCTATCGCGGCGCGCATGCCGGCGATGCCGCCGCCGATCACGAGCGCGCGCGGCGTCGTCTCGACGACAATCGGCTCGAGCGGCTTCGTCAAACGGGTGCGGGCGATGCCCGCGCGCACGAGCGAGATCGCCTTGCGCGTCGCGCCCTCGCGGTCGTCCGTGTGCGTCCACGAGCACTGCTCGCGCACGTTTACCTGCGTGTACTCGTACGGGTTCAAGCCGGCACGCTGCGCGACAGCGCGGAAGGTGAACGTGTGCAGCTTGGGTGAGCAAGAGGCGACGACGAGCCCGTCGAGCTCCTGCCCCTGGATGTCGTCGATGATCTCCTGCTGCGTCGAGTCCGAGCACGTGAACATCGCGCGCCGCGCGACGACGACGCCCGGCTCGTCCTTCACGGCTTCGACGACCTGCTCCACGTCGACGTAGTCCGAGATGTTCCCGCCGCAGTTGCAGACATAGACGCCGATGCGCCGCTCGCTCATGCCAGCACCCGCTTGCGCTCGAGGTGGGCCGCGGCCTGAGCGACGGCGGCGCCTGCGTGGAGGATCGACTCGGGGATGTCCTTGGCGCCCGAAGCAGCCCCAGCGACGAAGACGCCCGGAATGCTCGTGCGGCCGGGGTTGATGTCCTCCTCGACCTCGTCGACGTAGTCGGCGTCATCGAGCGCGAGCTCCTCGACCGTGAAGAGGCGGCCTGCATCCCGGTTCGGCTGGACGCCGACCGCGAGCACGACGAGGTCGTA
>PLDP01000127.1:16992-21487 GCA_003136795.1 Actinomycetota bacterium | reverse complement strand
TACATGCAGCAGAACTTCGAGCAGAGCGGATTGCCAACAGTCTGGTCGCGCGAGCCCGTGCACATCACATACGCCACCCGCTCCGGCACACGTCCGTCGCCCGGACGCAGCACGGTGTTGTATGGGCGCGTCGGCGCGAGGAGGCGCTCCATCTGCATGCCCGTGATCACGTTCTGGAACTTGCCGTAGCCGTATTGCGGCTTCAGGTCGGCGGGGAACAGCTTGTACCCGGTCGAGACGATCACCGTGCCGATCTCGATGTCGATGTCCTGCTCCCGCATGTCGAGGTCGATCGCGTCGGCGGGGCATGCGCTGATGCACTCGTGGCACTCGGAGCAGACGCCGCAGTCGAGGCAGCGGCCTGCTGCCTCCCGCGCTTCGTCTTCCGCTAGCGGCGGCTCGAGCTCAGCGAAGTCGAGCGGCGCTTCGGGCACCGAGATCGCGGCGATCAGATCGCGGTTGCTGTGACTGCGCTGTCGGGCGAGCACGTCGGCCTGGCTGACGGCCCGGAGCGGCTCGACGAACCCGGTCAGCTCGAGCCCCTGCACGAAGCGGTCGATCATGTGCGCCGCTTTGCGGCCCTGCCCGACGGCGTCGGTGATCATCGACGGCCCGGCGACGGCGTCGCCTGCGGCGAAGACTCCGGCCTCGCTGGTCTGCAACGTTGCCGGATCGGCCTGAAGCGTCCGCGCACCTTCGGGAGCGAGCGCCGGGAACGTGGCGGTGTCGGCGCCCATCCCGACGGCGACGATCACCGCATCGCAGGCGATCCGCTCGAGTTCGTCGTCGTCGTACTGCGGGCTGAAGCGATGGTTCTCGTCGAACACGGAGGTGCAACGCTTGAGCTCGATCGCTTGTACCGCCTCGGCGCCGGCGAAGCCTGCGATTCCCCACGAGTCGTGAAGTTCCACGCCGTCGTCAAGCGCTTCGCCGACCTCCCAGTCGTAGGCAGGCATCTCGCCGCGCGATTCGAGGCAGACCATGTGGACTTTGGCGGCGCCGAGCCGGCGCGCGCTGCGCGCCGCGTCGATCGCGACGTTGCCGCCGCCGACTACGACGACGGTCTTGCCGTCGAGGTCGGCCGGCGTGCCGAGCTTGATGTCGCGCAGGAAGGAGAGTGCGCTCGAGACGCCGGTGAGCTCCTCGCCGGAGACGCGCAGGCGAGCCGCGGTCGGCGTGCCGGTCGCGACCAGGACGGCGTCGTAGCCGTCGCGCTTGAGCGCGTCGAGGTCGTCAATCCGCGTGCTCGTCGCGATCTCGACGCCGGCATCGGTGACGTTCGCCACATCGCGCTCGACGACCTCGGCAGGCAGACGGTAGGAAGGGATCGCGAGCCGGAGCGCACCGCCGGGCACGGGCGCTGCTTCGAAGATCTTCACGCCGTAGCCCTTGCGCGCCANNTCGGCCGGCGGTGGATCGGCGAGCGAGTAGTGCCGGTCGGCGACGAAGCGCTTGAGGCGGCGGATCGGCAGCGGTCCCTCGAGGCTGCCGCGTGTGCACTCCGCCTCGCAGGGCGCATAGCAGGCGCGACCGAGGCTCCCGACGAGCGGGGTCGCCTCGAGCACGAGGTCGAATGCCTTCTCGTACTCGCCGCTCCGAACGAGCGAGACGTAGCCATGCGCCTTGATCCCCGCCGGGCATGCGAACGAGCAGGGCGACGTGCCCGCACGCTCGATCAGCGCCTTCTGCGGGACGGCCTGCGGGAACGCGATGTAGGCCGCGCGGCGCGAAACGAGCTCGCCGTTGTACTGGTCGGGCACCGACACGGTGCACGCGAGCTCGCACTGGCGGCAGCCGGTGCAAAGCGCTTCGTCGACGAAGCGCGGCTTGCGGTGAACGGTCGCGCCGAAACNNGAGATGCAACTGGCGCAGTCGAGCGTCGGGAAGACCTTGCTGAGCAGGATCATCTTGCCGCCGACGCTCGGCTCCTTCTCGACGACGAGCACCTTGTAACCCATGTCGCCGAGCTTCAGCGCGGACTCCATGCCACCGATGCCGCTGCCGATGACGAGCGCGTCGTAATCCAGATCCTGCTCCGGCGCCGGCAGAGCCGGCACCTGCGCTCTCTGTTCGCCTCCGTCGAGCCTACGGCTCATGATCACTCCAACTCCGAGAGCGCAGCGCAGAAGTCATGCACGTGCTTGGTGAATGGCGCGGCGCAGACCGAGCAGATCGCCGCGAGCTTCAGGCGACGGCCGTCGATCCCCTCCGCTGAGAGCAGCGCCTGCGCTTCGGCGACGATCCGTGATGAGCGTTCGCTGCAGTCGGACAGGTACGCGCATTCGTCACCATCGGACGCGACGAAGACCCCGTCGAAGCCCTGCTGGAGCGCATGGAGGATCCACGCCGGCCGGATCCCGCTCGTGCACGGGAGGCTGATCACGACGACGCTCGGCGAGTAGTGCATGTGCGAGCTGCCCGCCAGGTCGATCCCCGGGTCGGAAATGCCGTTCGTCGAGAAGACGAGCACCCGCGGCGCGGTTGCAGCCGCGGGGTCATGCGGCGTGACGAGCGTCTCGGTCACTTCATCCGGCGAATGAAGACGCGCTCATAACCTTCCGTCGCGACGATGCCGAGGAACTCGTGGCCAACCTTGCCTGACCACGCGGCGACGTCGTTCTTCGTCTGCGAGTCGCTCGACCAGAGCTCGAGCACATCGCCGACGGCGACACTGCTCATCGCCTTCTTCGCCTCGAGCAGCGGGCCTGGGCATGCGGCACCGCGCGCATCGACGATCTTCGCGGCGGTGAGTTCGGTCAGGTCGGTCTCGCCGAGAATGGTGGACATTTCGCTTCTCCTTCAGTAGACGAGGCTGTTGGTCGCCGATGTGACCTCCGCGACAAACCGCGCGGCGGCGACGATCTCCGCGCCCTCGACGAGGTCGTCCTCGCTGAGGCCGCGGCTCTTGACGCACGGCGAGCAGACGAGCAGCTTGCCGCCGAGCTCTTGGATCGTCGCGAGCAGAGGACCGAGCGGAGCGAACTCCGGCGCGACTACCGTCTCCGCAACCCCCTTCTTGACGAGCAGGCAACCCTCGCCCTGGAAGCCCATCACGACATCGACATCCGATGCGACGGCGGCACCCGCCATCGCGAACGGAATGGTCGCGAGCTCCGGCTCATCCGGGCCGTGAGTGACCATGATCACCAGCTTTTCCTGGTCTGACATCTCTATGTCTCCTGTCCCTTGCGCACGAAGAAGACGAGGAAGTCGCCTTCGTCGTGCCAGTCGAGCAGTTCGTTGCCGGTGCTCTCCGCCCAGGCGGGGATGTCGGCGATCGAACCGCGATCGGTTGCGAGCAGCTTCAGCACCTGGCCGGGCGCAAGGGCCTTCATGGCCTTCGCGATCTTGATCACCGGCATCGGACAGAGCAGCCCGCGAGCATCGAGTTCCTGCGTGACGTCGATCTGTGTCTCGGTCATCGGTGTCTCCTAGACGAAGAGGGTCACGTGCGCCTGGCGCGCCTCGGCGAGGAACGCTGCGGCGCCCGCGAACTCGACGCCGTCGATGAAGTCCTCCTGCGCGTAGCCGAAGACGTCCATCGTCATCTGGCACGCGATCAGCCGCACGCTGAGATCCTGCGCCGATTCGAGGAGCTCGCTGATCGGCGCGACGTTCTTGCCTGCGAACTTCGACTTCATCATGTGTGTCGCCATCGGCCCCATTCCGGGCAAGCCGAGCACGAAGTTCGGCATCGTGACCGGCATCGGCATCGCGGGGTTGCCGAGTGGCGAGACCTTGAGCATCTGCTCGAAGTCCTTGTGGATGATGTTGAGGCCGTAGAAGGTGAAGAAGATTGATGCGTCCATGCCGGACGCGGCCGCGGTCGTCGCCAGGATCAGCGGGGGATAGGCCCAATCGAGCGTTCCTTTCGACGCGATGAACGCCGCCTTCTTGCCGGCGGGGTCGCGCTTGCGGGCCTGCTCGAGCTCTTCCTGGACGATCGCGCGGACGGTCTCTTCGGTGAGCGCCGTCGGATCCGTGACGTACTTCTCGTCGAGCATCTGTAACCTCCAGGTCGCCGAAAGTCTCGATCTGGTAGCCAAGGCGAGCGTCCGGAACAACTACGCGATCGCGAGGTTGTAACACCACATTTCAATTGTTCAAGCCAAAGATTGCGTACTTTGTGCGTCCGGGATCAGGGTTGCTGCGGACGCTCCCGCCGAACCGCCCGGAGACGCTTTGGGCCACATCCCATGGAGGTATCGGAGATGAATGGCAAGGCGCTTTGGTGGGGCGTGCTCGTCATCGGCGTGGCGCTGATCGTGGCGCCGCTCGCAATGGGGCTGCCGGGCAAGTCGGCCGCCGGAGAGCGGATGATCAACGACTTCCAGCCGATCATGGCCCCGGACCAGGTCGCGATGACCGCGAACTACTACAACAACGTGTTCGTGCCGCTCGGGCAGATCACGCCGATGTACACGAACGCGAACGCGGCGAAGTTCCAGAACTACCTCGCCGGGATGCAGGCCTCGGGCCTGCAGATCCCGCCGGC
>PLDP01000127.1:4368-16983 GCA_003136795.1 Actinomycetota bacterium | reverse complement strand
CCGGGCGCCCTGCTCGTGCTGCTTTCGGGCCTCGGTCTCTACGCGACCGACGCAGTGCACGTTCGCCACCACAAGGCACACCCTGCGACGTAAGTCCTCCTTCCGGGGAGGCAGGCGTCTTGCCGGCCTCCCCAGAGAAGGCGCCGACCGACATGGCACTCCAACATCCACTGTCAGATGAAGTTGTCGAGTTGATCGCGCGGCGTCTTCGTGTGATCGCCGATCCAACACGGATCAAGCTTCTCGACCGCCTCCGGGCGACCGAGGCGACCGTCCAGGAGTTGACCGACGCCGTCGGCTCGACCCAACAGAACGTGTCGAAGCACCTCGGTGTGCTGGCCGACGCCGGCATAGTGGCGCGGCGCAGACAAGGCAGCTTCATGCGCTACCGCGTTGTCGACGAGAGCGTCTACCGGCTGTGCGAAGAGATCTGCGGCTCCGTTGCGCGCCAGTTGGACGACCTCCAAGCGCTGTTAACGGCCGCGAACCACTAAATCCGCTGTCGAGATCGACACAATCGCGCTGATGCTCAAACGATGCGGCCGGTTCGGGGCTCGAGTGGGAGGCCGGCACGTTTCCAGCTGTGCATGCCGCCCTTGAGATTCACGACGTCGAGCCCCGCGCTGCGCAGTTGGGCGGTGGCGCTGCGCGAGCGCGAGCCGCTTCGACAGACGGCGATGTAGCGGCGGTCCCGTGCGAGCTCCGCGGTGCGCTTGTTGAGGGTGGAGAGTGGGATGTTCTTGGAGCCGGGGGCGTGCCCGGCCTTCCACTCGTGCCGCTCGCGGACGTCGAGGATCACGACGTCGCGCTGCTTTGCCGCGTCGTGTGCGTCCTCGGCGCTCGTCGAGGGCGGGAAGAGGAAGGCGAGAACGCCCACTATGCGACGCTGTCCATTCTGGGGTCTAGCACCCGGTCCGCGGCGGGAGGTCAGCCGGGACGTCGGCCAGGTCGACGAAATCGGCTGCGAACGCCGCGAAGCGGTCGATATCGGCTTGGTTTGCGGGCAGCCCGAACGAGACACGCACAGCGCCGCCCGATGGCAGCCCGATTGTGCGGATGTAGTCGTCGAGGCTCATGCCGTGGCCGAACTCGCCTCCGACGAGTGTCTCGCGCGAGATGGTGAAGGCCACCTCGCCGGCGCCGGGGTTGCAGAAGCAGCCGGTGCGCAGCGAGAGCGAGTGGCGACGGGCGACGCGATCGACGTAGCGCTCGTCGACGACTCGGCCGTCAGGGTGGAGGAAGTTGAAGGCGACGGTCGCGCCACGATCGGCGAGCGCGGACGGCCCGTATAGCCTCGCGGCCGGCGAGCCCGTTGCATGCTCCAGGGTCGAGAGCACACCCAGGAGCTCGGTGGTGAGCATCTCGACGTGCGCGTGGATTCGTTCGATCCCCACACGTTCGAGGAACTTCAATCCGATCTCGATCGCGGGAAGGTCGAGGAAGTTGGGCGTTCCGTCCTCGAAATGCGCGGCGCCGGGTGCAGACTCGTACCACTCGCGCTGGACGAACGCGGCGACGATCGTGCCACCCGAGAACCAGGGCCGTTCGAGCTTCTCGAGCGCATCGCGCCGGGCGATCAGCGCGCCGACCCCAGCCGGCCAGCCGAACATCTTGTAGAAGGACAACGCAACGAAATCCGGATGATGCAGCGACAGGTCGAGCCGGTTCGTGGGCACATACGCCGCAGCGTCGAGCAACACATCCCAGCCGTGGTCGTGCGCCTCGTCGACCCAGTCCAGCGGGTGATGGACGCCGGAGAAGTTCGACTGCGCCGGAAAGGCGAACAGGTTGTTGTGATCACCCCCGACCTCTGTGAGGTAGCGCGGGAGCATCTGCTCATCGACACGAAGGTCCGGTGCGGCGCTCGGCAGGTAGGTCGTCTCGGCGCCGCGGGCGCGGGCGAACTCGCGGATGCCGTTGACCGAGTTGTGGTTGTCGAAGGTGAGCAGGAAGCGATCTCCGGCGCGGAACGGGTATGCCTCACCGACGAGCCTGAGCGCTCCGGTTGCGTTGGGCGTGAAAACAACGACGTACTCCTCCGGTGAGGCACGGAAGAACGTGTGCACCGCTCCACGCGCCTGCTCGACCAGTTCGGTCATCGCTGCCGAGGTCGGGTTGGCCGAGTGCGGGTTGCCAAAGACGTGCTCGCGAAGGAGCTCCATGTGCTCCTCGATCTGAGACTCGGAGTAGAGGCCGGCGCCGGTGTAGTCGAGATAGACGTGCCCACCCGCGTCGAGCCGTGCAAACTCGGTGCGGCGCAACTCGGCGAGCAGCGGATCAGCGGCGGCGCGTGNNCCTTCAGGCGCGGAGCCGTCGCGGACCAGTGCTGCGATCTCGTCGTAGCCGCCAATCGAGCGACCGTCGATCACGACCTGCGGCACGCTGGCGCCGCCCGTCAACTCGTGTAGCCGGCAACATCGTTCGGGGTCGCCGATGTCGATTGTCTCGAAGGCAAGCCCGTGGCGCGCGAGCAATGCCGCGGCACGCTCGCATTGCACACACCAGCGCGAAACGTAGAGGCGGATCGACGGCTGTCCGAGCATTCGCACCATCATACACGTATACAACTACATTGTGTTATAGTGTTCTCATGAACAACACCGGAATCCTCGCGTGAGCCCGTCGATGGACCGGGAAGAGTGGGATCGTCGCTACGCAGGCAGCGAGTTGCTCTGGACTGCGCAGGCAAACCGGTTCCTGGTCGAGGAGTCAGGCGACTTGTCGCCGGGACGGGCACTCGACGTCGCCTGTGGCGAAGGTCGCAACGCGGTCTGGCTGGCTGAGCGGGGTTGGCGGGTGACCGGCGTCGACTTCTCGGAAGTCGCGCTCGAGAAAGCCCGCGGACTCGCTGAGATGCGTGACGTGAAGGCCGAATGGGTTCAGGCCGACCTGCTCGAGTACCGGCCCGCGCCACGGGCCTTCGACCTCGTAATCGTCTTCTACCTTCAAGTTCCGGCCGCGGAGCGTCGCGGAATACTCCGGGCGGCCGCCGACGCTGTCGCCGCGGGAGGCAGGCTGCTGCTCGTCGCCCACGACAGCAGCAACCTCGAACACGGCCACGGCGGCCCCCAGAATCCCGCCGTCCTCTACACGGCCGCCGATGTCGTCGCCGACCTCGACAACAGCGGGCTCGAAATCGAGCGCGCCGAACTCGTCGGACGGCCGGTGGAAACGCCTGACGGCGAAAGAACCGCTCTCGACGCACTCGTCCGTGCGCGACGCGGCTGACCGCTGAACCAAAGGAGACGATGAGCTTGGGGGATGTGCGGGACGTGATCGTGATCGGCGGAGGCCCTGCCGGCTATACCGCGGCCCTCTACGCAGCACGCGCGAATCTGGAACGCTGGTAATCGAGCTCGGTGCCCGTGCAGCCGCTCAGAGCAGCGCTGGTCCGAGCGTGCAAGCGCTCAGATGCGCTCCCTGGCGCTGTGGAAGCGGCGCAGGCGCAAGCTGTTCGTGACGACGAAGATGCTGGAGGCGGCCATCGCGGCGGCCGCGATCATCGGGTTGAGCAGTCCGGCGACGGCGAGCGGGATTGCGGCGATGTTGTAGGCGAAGGCCCAGAAGAGATTGGCCTTGATGGTTGCGAGTGTGCGTCGGGCCAGGCGGATCGCGTCTGCGGCGGCGCGCAGGTCGCCTGAGACGAGTGTCAGGTCCGACGCTTCGATCGCGACGTCGGTGCCGGTTCCGATCGCCAGCCCCAGGTTGGCCTGGGCGAGCGCGGGTGCGTCGTTGACGCCGTCGCCGACCATCGCCACTGTTTGCCCAGCGTGCTGGAGCCGCTCGATCTCGGCCGCTTTCCCGGATGGAAGCACGCCGGCGAGCACCGCTTCGATCCCGACCTGGTCGGCGATCGCGCGTGCTGCCCGCTCGTTGTCGCCGGTCAGGAGGACAGGCGTGAGGCCGAGCGCTTTCAACTCTGCGATCGCCTGGGCGGAGCTCGGCTTGAGTGTGTCTGCGAGGGCGAGGAGGCCGTGCAGGGTGTCGTCCCAGACAACCGCGACGACCGTCTGACCGAGGGCCTCCGCGCGCTCCTGCCAGGCGAACGCCTCGTCGGTCAATTCCTGTGAGAGAGAAGACGGACGGCCCACTCTGACCGTTGTTCCGTCCACGAGCGCTTCGACGCCCGCCCCTGCGTGGTTGCGGAACCTGCTGACCGATGGCTTGCCGGTTGCTGCCGCGGCAATTGCCTGAGCGAGCGGATGCTCGCTTCCGGACTCGGCCGCGCTCGCGAGCCGCAGCAGGTCCACGCGCGAGGTCTCGATCGGCAGGGCGTCGANNTGTTCCAGAACTTCAGGCCCTTTGATCAGGATCCCGAGCTGGGCGCCGCGGCCGGTGCCGACCATCAGCGCAGTCGGGGTTGCGAGTCCCATCGCGCACGGGCACGCGATGATCAGGACGGCAACGGCGGCAGTGAACGCGGCCGTGGCTGTCGAGCCGAAGGAGAGCCAACCGACGAGCGTCGCGAGCGCGATCCCCATCACGACCGGCACGAAGATCGCGGAGATGCGGTCGGCGAGCCGCTGCACCTGAGCCTTGCCCGCCTGAGCCTGTTCGACGAGGCGGGCGATCTGGGCGAGGGCGGTGTCGGCGCCGACGCGGGTCGCCCTCACGACAAGCCGACCCGAGGTGTTGATGGTCGCCCCGGTGACCTCGGCGCCCGGCCCGACCTCGATCGGGACCGGTTCGCCGGTCAGCATCGACTGGTCGATTGCCGAGAAGCCCTCGACGACGGCGCCGTCGGTCGCCAGTTTCTCGCCCGGCCGCACGACGAATAGGTCACCGACGACGACCTGACCGACCGGCACAGGGGTCTCAACGCCGTTGCGGAGCACGCGCGCTTCCTTCGCACCCAGTTCGAGGAGCGCGCGGATCGCGGCGCCGGAGCGCCGCTTCGCGCGCGTTTCGAAGAAGCGACCCAGCAGAATCAGCGATGTGATCACCGCCGCAACCTCGAAATAGGGATCGGCGTTCAATGCCGCGAGCAGGACGACGGCGGACCATGTCCAGGCGGCGAGCGTTCCGAGGGAGACGAGCGTGTCCATCGTGGCCGCGCCGTGACGTGCGTTCAGCAGCGCGGCACGGTGGAACTGCACGCCGGACCAGAAGACGACTGGCGTCGAAAGAAGGAGCGAGACCCATTCCCAGCCGTCGAACTGGAGGGGCGGAATCATCGCCATCGACACCAGAGGCACGGTGAGCAGAAGCGCGACCACCAAGCGGATCGGCGGTGCCTCGTGCTCGCCAGATTCCGCGTGCGGGCTGAGCGAGGCGTGGTAGCCGATCGACTCGACCGCGCCGATGACCTGCTCGAGCGAGAGTTGCCCTTCGTCGTAGCTGACAGATGCCGTTTCGGTCGCGTAGTTCACACTCGCCTCGACACCGTCGAGCTTGTTCAGGGTGCGCTCGATCCGTGCCGCGCACGACGCACAGGTCATCCCTTCGAGTGCGATCGTCGTCCGGTCGCGGGCTGAAGCGTCTGCAAGCGTCGTCATCGCTATCGCGTCTTCGCGAACCGGCGCACTGCTGCGAGCAGTTCGGCCGTCTTTTCCTGGGCCTCGGTCTCGTCACCGCTGGCGAGTGCCCGGGCGACGCAGTGTGAGACGTGGTCGTCGAGGATCAAGAGAGCGACGCTGTCGAGCGCGGTCGTGACCGCCGCTATCTGGGTAAGGATGTCGATGCAGTAGCGATCGTCCTCGACCATTCCTTCGATCCCCCGCACCTGCCCTTCGATCCGATGCAACCGCTTGACAAGCGCGTCCTTCTGATCGTGGTAGCCGTGGTGGGTCGTCTCGGAGGTTGAGGCGCTCATGCCGCCACCTCGTAGCCTGCGTCGTCGATCGCAACGACGATCGCCGCTTCATCGAGCGGTTCGCCTGTAACGGTGACGGTCTTCGTCTCGAGATCGACTTCAACCGTCTCGACTCCTGGAACTTTGGACACCTCGCGCACGACCGCCGCGCGGCAGTGGTCGCAGGACACATCGGGGACTGCGTACCTGATCCTGCTCATCGTGGGCTCCGTTTCGTTGTCGGTCACCTCAACGTCGCGAGGGGCACTGCGCCGAGGCGGCCAGGGCTTGCGTGTCACCGCGTTCCGACACTAGGCATGCTTGAGCCCCGTGACAGCCGTGTAGCCACGTATACCCCTTGGGGGTTCCTACCGATTCTTCGTGGCAACCTGCGCCGACCAAACGGCGCGGCGTTGTCACCAATTCGTTACCGTTTGACGCCTGGTGGATTGGTCGTTGTTCCACACGTTGAACGGCGCTCTCCGGCAGCACGACGGCGCCCAGGACGTTGCGCAGTTTTACAACGCGTGGGCCATCTTCGTCCTCGTCGCCGTCGGCGGTGCGATCTGGTTCGTGGCCCGCCCAGGCGGTTCGCCACGCTCGAAGCTGGCCGCTCTCTCCGCTGCCGCCTCGGCCGCACTCGCGCTGCTCGTCAATGTCCTCCTCGGTCACCTCTGGTTCCACAATCGGCCGTTCGTGGATCATCCCCGCGCGACCTTGCTGCTCGTTCATCACGCCGCCGACAACTCGTTCCCCAGCGACCATGCCAGCGTCGCCTTCGCCGTCGCGTTCGCTGTGCTCGTCTTCCATCGCCGCCTCGGCCTGCTGCTCGTGCTCGGAGCAACCGCAATCGCGATCGACAGGATCTTCGTCGGCGTTCACTATCCCGTCGACGTTGGAGCAAGCCTGCTGATCGGGCTGGCGTCGGCCCTTGCCGTCACGACGCTCGGGCGCCGTCGGATCATGTGGGGCGCCGGACAGTTGAGCCGCCTCTCGGACCCTATGGTCAACGGCACACGCGGGCTCCTCGCCGCGCGACGACCCTAAGTCGTCGAAATTGCGTTTCTCGTTCTTGCGGTCAGTTGCCCGAACTGTGGCTGAGTCGGATCATTGCGAGCATCTACGAAGAACGGGGAGCTGTCCTCGACGCCGCCCTCCGGATGAATCTCACGCGCGGCTGCATGCACGAACTCGATCCCCGNNATCGGAGCCCGCGGGGCGCCGGTGATCTGCTCGCTGAACTCGATCCCGGTCTCGATGGCGCGTCGAACCGGGCAAGCCGCAGCGACCTTGTCCAACACCGCGATCTGCTCGCTGCTCAGGTCGCCACTGATGTTGATCGAGATGTCGCAGTGACGGGGTGTGGAGCGATGGTCGTAGTCGACGTCGACGGAGACGTCTCCGAGCTCCCAGCCTTTCCGGTTCGCGTACATGACGAGTGTCGTCGAAACGCACGAAGCGAGGGCGGCTGGGAGCAGTTCGTGGGGGGCGGGAGCGCTTCCTTCGCCCCCGACCTCTTCCGGTTCGTCGGTGATCAGGCGGTGCTTCCCGTCGATCACGATCTCCTGACGCAGCGTTCCGCGGATAGAGCGGGAACTCGCGGTGAGACTCATGCTGCATCAACTGCTTCGCCGTGCTTCTCGATCGTGTCATCCAGGAAGCTGCCGATCGTTGCAGCCGGATGCGCGCCGACGAAGCCGGTGACCGGCTTGCCGTCGCGGAAGATAGCGACGGTCGGAATGCTTTGGATCCCGTACTGCGCGGCCAGCGTCTGCTCAGCGTCGACGTCGACCTTCGCGAGCTCAATCTGGCCAGCCCGCTTCGCGACCTCGGTCTCGATCGCAGGGCCGAGCATGCGACATGGGCCGCACCAGGCTGCCCAGAAGTCGACGACGACCGGCAGCTTATGCGAGCGTTCGATCACGTCGCGCTGGAAGGTTTCCGTGGTCACGTCCATTTCTCTGGTCATCCCTTTCAGTGAGCGAGCGGTTTTGGCTTCGGGCGTTGCGTGCTCAAGTGGAGCGCGGCATAAAGCGGACAGAAGCTGATCGAGCTCGTCGCGAGCATCACGGCGGCGAGAACGAGCAGGACGATTCCGACGAAGCTGCCGGCGCCGACGAGCAGCGCAACCACGACGAGCAGCGGTGCCGCGACGAAGGTGCGGAGCTTGCGATCGAGCGTGCTCATGTTCGTGGTCATTTCGGTCTCCCTCAAAGGATCAGGTGGGGAGGCCGCCGACGAGGGCGGCCAGGGTCGAGAGCTGGGACTGGAGCGAACCGCAGACCTGCTCGCATAGGGCGAAGACGCCTTCGTCGACGACGCGGTAGTACACGTGATTGCCTTCCTTGCGCCGAGCGACGATTCCGGTCTCTGCGAGCACGCTCAGGTGCTTCGAGACGTTCTGCTGGCCGGCGCCGAGCTGTTCCGCGAGCACGTTGACGCTGAGTTCTCCGTCGCGGAGCAGGTCGAGGATGCGGACGCGCATCGGCTCGCCGATCGCGCGGAAGCGACGGGCGATCAACTCGGCCAGGTCATCGGGGATCGGGTGTGGAAGCGACTGCATCGTTCTCCTTCTGCTACTCTCTGCAACGATTTAGTTGTACAGTAGCATAGGAACGTCAGAACGCAACCTTTTGAGCAAGGAGGAACGAGCTAGTGGTGGTCACAGCAGCAGCGCCCGTTTCCCCCGCCGACCAGGAGCATCCGGAGGGGGTCGGACCGGTCGGTCGGCTCGGCGGGTGGGCGGCCGACCACCTGCGAGCGGTTGCTCTCACCTGGGCGGCGGTCGCAATCGCACTCGCAGTATTCGCGCCGCAGGTCGAGACGGCGCTCTCGGGTGCAGGCTGGCAGGCCAACGGCTCCGAGTCGGTCGCCGCGCGCACGCTGATCCAGCGGGACTTCGCCGGGCTCTCGAGCTCAGCCCCGATGGTCGTGCTCCACTCGTCCTCCCTCTCCGTCGGTGACCCGGCGTTCCAGACCCTGCTCGCGCACGTCGAAGGCGTGCTGCGTTCCGACCGGCGCGTCTCGTCCGTCGTGCCGCCGCAGGCGGGCGCGTCGATCTCGCCCGACGGCCATACCGCGATCGTCGTCGCCGGTGCGCGAGGCGATCCGACCGCGATGGTCGCCGCCGCCGACAGCTTGAAGGGCAAGCTGCACGCGCTCGCGACGCCTGCGATCTCGGTCAGCCTGACCGGTGCGTCTGGCATGTGGTCGGACTTCAACACTGCGAACCGCACGGCGATGATGAAGTCGGAGCTCTACTCCTGGCCGATCACACTGGCGATCCTGGCGATCGCCTTCGGCTCGCTCGTCGCGGCCGGGCTGCCCCTGATGCTGACGATCCTCGGCCTGCTCGCCTCCGCCGGGCTGCTCTCGCTGCTCACCCACGGCTTCGAGATCTCGATCTGGGCGATGAACTTCGCGCTCATGTTCGCGCTCGCGCTCGGTATCGACTACGCGCTCTTCGTCGTCCATCGCTTCCGCGGCGCCTACTTCGGCTCCAAGCTCAGCGTCCGCGATGCCGTCGCGGTAACGATGGACACGGCCGGGAAGGCAGTCCTCTTCTCGGGCTTCACGGTCTTCGTGTCGCTCTCGGCGGTGATGCTGGTGCCGAGCCCGGCCTTCCGTTCGATGGCGCTCGGGATCATGATCAGCGTCGCCTTCGTGCTCGCCGCGACGATGACCCTCCTCCCCGCGGTGCTGGGCCGGCTCGGGCCGAAGGTGGACGCCCTCGCGCTCCGCTGGGTGCATTCCGGCGAGCACCGCTCCGCGCGCTTCGCAGCCTGGGGCGAGCGGCTCTGGCGCAAACCTCACGTCTACGGCCCCGCCGCCACCCTCGTCCTGGTTCTGCTCGCGCTGCCGATCTTCGGGCTCAAGACCGGCATGCCCTCGATCAAGGTCGTCCCACCGACCGACGGCTCCCGCATCGGCTACACCCAGGTGCAGAAGGCGTTCGGGATCGGCGCACCCGGCGCGTTGCAGATCGTCACACCGCGCTCGACTGCGGGAGCTGCCGCGTCGATCGCACGCCGCGACCCCGGGATCGCCCGCGTCTCGGCGCCGCAACTCGGCACGAACAGGCTCGCACTCCTGCAGGCGATCCCGAGCGCCGACCCGTCGAGCAGCAGCGTCGGTCGCACGATTGACCGGCTCCGTACGGCCCTCCCGGCAGGCGCGCTCGTCGGCGGTGCCGCAGCCGAGAACCACGACCTCGAACAGGCACTCGCTGCAAAGACACCGCTCGTGATCGGCGTCATCCTCGTCCTCGGCTTCCTACTGCTGCTGATCGCCCTGCAAGCGCCGCTGCTCGCAGCGCTCGGCGTGCTCACCAACCTGCTCGCCACGGGTGCCGCGTTCGGGGTCGGACGGCTGATCTTCCAGAACGGGCACGGTGCGGGCCTGCTCGGCTTCCAGCCGCAGGGCTACCTGGACGCCTGGGCACCCGTGTTCTTCTTCGCGATGATCTTCGCGATCTCGATGGACTACACCGTGTTCCTGCTCTCCTCCGCAAAGGAGCACTGGGACCGCTCACACGACCCGCACGAGGCAGCGATCGGCGGCCTCGCCCACTCCGGCCGTGTCATCTTCGCCGCCGCCGCAGTGATGGTCGCCGTCTTCTTCACCTTCGCCCTCTCGGGCCCGCTGCCGCCGAAGGAGATGGGTGTCATCCTCGGCGTCGCCGTCCTGCTCGACGCGATGCTCGTCCGGCTCGTCCTGATCCCGACCTTGCTGCGCGTCTTCGGCCGCCAAGCCTGGGCACTCCCACGCTGGCTACGGCGACTCCTCCCCGACGTTCGCTTCGGACACTCCTGATGGTCGAGCTCTGGCAAACCGAGTGGTGCCCCGCCTCCCGCCGCGTCCGGCAACGGCTCACCGAACTCGGGATCGACTACACCGCCCGCCAGGTCCCCGTTGAACGGGAGAACCGACTCCTGCTCCGCGAACGCACCGGCAGCGACACCATCCCCGTCCTCGTCGCAACCAACGGCAACGTGATCGTCGGCGAGGACGCGATCACCACCTACCTCGACAGACGCGTACCCGCACCGCCGGAGGCACGAGCCCATCACCTGAAGGCGGAGAAAGCCCGCCGCCACTACCTGCAGGAGGAATGCGAATGCTCGCAACCAGCTACACCCTCAGCACGACAACCAGCCAGCCGTTCGAAACCGCCGTCGAGCGTGTCCGCGTCGAGCTCAAGGCCGAAGGCTTCGGCATCCTCAGCGAGATCGACGTCCAAGCAACCCTGCGCGAAAAGCTCGGCGTCGACGAAGAGCCCTACCTGATCCTCGGCGCCTGCAACCCGCCGCTCGCCCACCAGGCACTCACCGTCGAACCCGAGCTCGGAACGCTGCTGCCCTGCAACGTCGTCGTCTACCAGCGTGACGGGCAAACCCACATCTCCGCCGTCGACGCCGAACGGATGCTATCGATCGTCGGCAACGACAGCCTCGCCTCGGTCGCCGCCGAGATACGGGCGAAACTCGCAGCCGTCGTCGAACGCGCCAGCAACCCGTCGTAACCACATCGTCGCCAGCTCGCTCCGTATGCTCGGAGACGCCGTGCAAGACAGCCTTCCGCGATGACCTTCTCGCCGACCGTCGCCGTTCTACTCGTCGTGATCGGCGTCGCCGTCGGAGCCTTCGGCACGATCGTCGGCTCCGGCGGCGGCTTCATCCTCACCCCGATCCTGCTCCTGCTCTACCCGCACGACAAACCAGCGACGATTACCGCGATCAGCCTGACCGCCGTCTTCTTCAACGCTGCATCTGGTTCCGCCGCGTACGCCCACCAACGCAGGATCGACTACCGCAGCGGGCTCGCCTTCGCCGGCGCTGCGCTGCCTGGCTCGATCGCTGGCGCCCTCGTCGTCGGCTCCGTCTCCCGATCGCAGTTCGACCTACTGATGGCGATCGTTCTGCTCGCCCTAGCCGTCTGGCTGTTAATCGGCGAGCCTGGAGGCAGACGACAACCACGAGGACGCCTCAGCCACCGAACGCTCACCGACCGCTACGGCACCACCTACGACTACGACGTGCCGCTGCGTCGCGGAATCGCCTACAGCACCGTGGTCGGCTTCGTCTCCAGCTTCCTCGGTATCGGCGGCGGCGTCATTCACGTCCCACTACTCGTGCGCGCGCTCGGCTTCCCAACCCACCTCGCAACCGCCACCTCCCACTTTGTGCTCGCGATCATCGCTGGGAGCGGAGCGGCAACCCACGTCGCCGCCGGAAGCTTCGCCCACGGCCACGGCATTCGACGCGCGATCGCGCTCTCCATCGGTGTCGTCGGCGGCGCGCAGCTCGGCGCACGCCTCTCGCTACGGGCAAGCGGCCGAACGGTAGAAGCACTGCTCGGCGTCGCTCTTCTCGTACTCGCAATAAGGCTGATCTTCGCCGGCCTCTGAGCCGCCACCTCAACCGTCTCGTCGGAGTAGATCAACCTCGTTCGTAGGCGCGGCGAAGTCCGCTGCCATCGGCGGCGTAGACCGTGATCGGCTGACGGCACATCGGCAGGCGCTCTATGCTTTCGTGATCGACAGGTTGACCGAGCGACCCGAGATCGCCGAGGTCAACACATCCGCAACTTCGTGATTCAGCCACTCGATGTGAGCTGAGGATTCAGATTCCTCTGAAGCTCGTACGCCAGCCGACTGGCACAAAAGTGCCGCCGCGGATCACCGCTGTCTTCTGGATCATCAAGATCCTGACGACCGCGATGGGCGAGTCCGTCTCCGATTACCTCGTCCACGGCTACAACCCGTACGCGGCCGTGCTGCTCGGATTCGTGGCATTCGTCATCGCGATCGTCCTCCAGTACCGCAC
>PLDP01000127.1:0-4316 GCA_003136795.1 Actinomycetota bacterium | reverse complement strand
GAGGGAACGCTGTCGATCCACAGCATCACCACGACACGCCGCGAGACGTTCTACTGGCTCGCCGTGCTCGCGACGTTCGCGATGGGGACCGCGACCGGAGACCTCACGGCCTACACCGCCCAACTCGGCTTCCTCTCGTCCGGCCTCCTGTTCGCCGTCGCGTTCCTGCTGCCGGCGATTGCGTGGCGCTTCTTCGGCCTCAACGCTGTCGTCGGGTTTTGGATCGCCTACGTCCTCACGAGACCTCTGGGTGCCTCCTTCTCCGATTGGACCGGGAAGTCCCGGCACGCCGGCGGCCTGGGGATCGGAGACGGACTCGTTGCGCTGGTGCTGCTCATCTTGATTGCTGCGCTCGTTGGCCACATCACGATTCGCGAACGAGGCCGCGAGGCGTGATACTTGCGCGCGACTGGGCGGCAGGCGCTCAACGTTGTGAAGGGAATACCAGATGGTGAGACGATCGCGCCGCCTGACGGCTGACGGCTGATGGCAACGCTGCTCTTTCTCGGAGCGAGCGTGTCGCAACTGCCGGCCATTCGCTATGCGCGTCAGGCAGGGCATCGCATCGTCGCCGTGGACGGGGACCCGCAGGCAGTCGCCTTCCCGTTCTGTGACGTCGCAGAGCATGTCGACTTCACAGACGTCGAGCGCGTGACCGAGATCGGTTCGCGCTTCGGCGTCGAGGGCGTGCTTGCGATCTCGACCGATCGAGCTGTTCCTCCTGCCGCAGCGGTCTCCGCGCGCCTCGGGTTGCCGGGGATCGGCATCGACGTGGCGGAGGCGATGACAGACAAGGCACGGATGCGCGAGCGCCTCGAGGCGGCAGGTATCCCGCAACCTCGCTACGCGGTCCTCACAGCTCAAACCGACTTGGAGCAGGCGTGCGCGAAGATCGCGTTCCCGGCTGTACTCAAACCCGTCGACTCGGGCGGACAGCGCGGCATCTTCCTGGCCGAATCGGTTGCGCAGGTTCGGAGCTCGCTCGAAGCCTCGCTTGGCTTCTCGCGGTCGAGCAGGGCGCTGCTCGAGGAGTACATCGAGGGGACCGAGCTGAACGGCATCCTGGTCGCTCGCGACGGCCGGCCCACGCTCGTCACCTTGTCCGACCGTCTTCGACCCTCGGGTCTCGGGTTCGGTGTCGGGTGGATCCATTCGTATCCCTCGTCCCTGCCGCAGGACGTTCTCTCGGAGGCCGAGGAGGTTGCCGCCGCGACGGTCCGCGCGCTGGGGCTTCAAGATGGGATCGCATTCCCTCAACTCATCGCGGACGACCGGGGAACCGTGCGCGTCGTCGAGATCGCGGCACGTATCCCCGCCGGCCAGATGGCCGACCTCGTCTTGTTCGGGACCGGGATCAACCTGTTCGAGATCGCAATCGAGCAGGCGCTCGGCCACCCCGTGCCGGACACGCTCGTCACGCCGGCCGATCGCAGACCGATCGCGATCCGGTTCTTCACAGCCAGCCCCGGCGTGCTCCCCCTGGGCACGGTCAGCGCGATCGAGGGGCTCGATGCGGTGCAGACGGCACCCGGTGTCCTCGCTGCAGGTCTCTACTTCGGACCGGGCGACACGATTGGGCCCCTCCAGGTTGATGCGGACAGGCGAGGGTACGTCGTCGCAACCGCCGACACCCCGGCGCGCGCACTCGAGTTGGCCGACGCCGCCTCCCGGAAGCTCGTTGTTCGAACATCGAGCGCCGACCGCGCGTTCGACCGAGCGCTGCGGCGGCTGCACACCCGCCGGGTCCTGCCCATCGTCGTCGCGCTGAGCCTCGTCCTGGGAACCGCTTATGCCCTGGTGCTCAACGAACAGACGAAGCTTCAGCGGGCGCTGCTGCTCGGGATGCGGGTCGACAAGACGTTCTCGCCCGTGTGCCACTGCGCCACCGACGTCGCGCACATCACGTTCCGGCTTGTGAACGCCGCGCGGATCACGGTGCAAATGGTCAACTCCGTCGGCCGCCCAGTCACGACGTTTCTCCATGATCGCAGCGTTCGGGCCGGCCCGAAGCACTTCGTCTGGCACGGTCTCAACCACGCGGGACGGGTCCTGCCCAATGGCTCGTATCTCGCGGAGGTTGCGTTCCCGTCGCTCCATCGGACCCTTCGACTGCCGAGCCCGATCAAACTCGACACGCAACCACCCCGGCTACTGCACGTCGGCATGCACGTCGGAGAACGACGCGTCCTCGTTCGCTACGCCTTTGATGGGCCGGCGCACGCCATGCTCGTCGTCGATGGGCGGCGGGCCTTCCTCACACGGTTCGCTGCAACGACCGGCCGGCTCTCCTGGAACGAGCGCTTCCCCGATGGACGGTATGCCCGGCCGGGACGTTACGTGCTCTCGGTCCTCGGCATCGACCCGGCGGGCAACCGTTCGCGAGCCAGCCGCGGCGAGGTCGTTCGCCTCGAGCCCGAGCCCCTCTAGGCTTCACGAGCTCTTCACCAACCGAGCGTGCCTCTCGGCGTATCGTCGCGCCGTGTCATCGAGGTATCGGGTGCTCTCGCGGCCCTGGGTGTCGATGCTGGTCGTCGCGGCGATCGCCGCGGCCGTGCGGTTTCCCGGCGTCTACGGGCGGCCGTTCTGGGAGGACGAGGTCGCGTCCGCGCGCATCCTCGTCCAACCAACGTTCCTGGCGATGCTTCGCCGGGTCGCGCAGACGGAGTCGACTCCGCCGCTGTGGTACGCCCTTGCCTGGCTCGTGCACGAGGCGGGGATGCCGTTGCAGAGCGAGCGGCTGCTCTCGGTTTTCTTTGGGGCGTTGCTTGCGGCCGCTGTCGTCAGCCTCGCGCACCGCTTCGTCGCCCTGCCCCTCGCAACGGTGGCCGGGCTCATGACGGCATTTGGCGCAGAGTTCGTCGTGCACGGAGCGGAGCTCCGTGCCTATGAGCTGTTCGCCCTCCTCTCGGTCGCCCTCGGCTTGTCCGTGCTCGGCATGCTGGAACAAACCTCGCGGCGTTGGAACATCGCGCTCGCCGCGACCGTCGCAGCCGGTTGCCTGACGCACTACTTCTTTGCGTTCTCGGTCGCAGCGGTGCTCGGATGGCTCTGGCTCGACCCGGGCGCCCGGCGGATCCGTCGGCGCGGGACGACCGCGGTGGTTGCCGGCTGCGTGCTGGCGGCCTCATGCGCGCCGGTGTTGTTCATCCAGTACGGCCACGGGCGCTTCCGTTGGATTGGATCGTTCCGCTGGCGCGTCGTTGCGGCCGTCCCCCTTCGCCTCTTCTCTTACTCCTACATGTACGTCCCAATCGGACCGGCACTCTCTGTCTCGGCGCTCATCGTGATCTCGATCGGCGGCCTCTTCCTCGCACGACGCTCAACAGCCGGACGGCTCGTCGTCGTTCTCGCAGCGGGACCGATCGCAGGGGCCGCTGCGGCCTGGGCCGCCGGAATGCCGATCTTCGATCTGCGCAACCTGATCGGCGTCGGCGCATACATCGCGGTGCTGACCGTCGGCGCACTCAACGCCCTGTCGGGCCGGGTCACCGCCGTCGCGGCGGTCGCCACCGTGGCCGCGATCGCTGTCTCCCTTGCGACCTCGAACGCCGAACGGATACCTGCGTACGACGCGATGGCCCGTTCGCTCGTTCGGAGTGGTTGGAGCGTCTCGAAGCCGATCATGGTCTACGGCGATCCGTATCGGTATCGGCTGCCGCTCGAGTGGTACCTGCCGCGGCAGCCGGTCCTCGACATGTCGCGGGTGCTCGACGGAGCGTGCGCCGAGGTCTTCGTCGTCACACCCGGCGGAAGCGTCAAGCGCGAACGCCTTCAGGCCGGCACTGCGTTGCGCCGGAGAACGCTACTCGTCGACCCAAGCCATCGCCCACGGTGCGTCGGCCTCCACGGTGGCAGGCTCCGGGCTTGACGGATCCGCGCTCCACCGTGAGCATGGAGGCATGTCGATTCCGACCGAGCCGATTGGGAGCGTCCCCAGGCCGCCCGAGCTGATCGAGGGCATGCGCGGAGCCGCCGAGGGAACCGTCTCCGCAGAGGAGCTGGACGCGCTGTTCGCGCAGGCGCTCGAGCAGACGATCGGCGAGCTCGAGGCGACCGGTTCGCCCGTGATCACGGACGGGGAGCAGCTCAAGCCGAGCTTCGCCACGTACCCGATCCACGGGCTCGCGAGCCTGAGCCCGAACGGCGTCGTGATCCCGTTCGCGGACGGGCACACTCGCCAGCTCCCCACGCTCACCGAGGGGCCGTTCCGCTACCAGACGCACGCCGGCTCCTACCTCGAGCAGGCGCAGCGCTACGCGACGCGGCCGGTCAAGCAGGCCGTGATCTCGGCCTCGGCCCTCAGCCTGCTCTACCCG
>PLDP01000263.1 GCA_003136795.1 Actinomycetota bacterium | reverse complement strand
CCGGGCGCCATGCACGCCGCGATCTTCTGGGGCTTCCTCGTCCTCTTCCCGACGATCGTGATGGCGATGATCTCGGCCGTCAATCGCAGCTGGACGTTCCCGTGGCTGGGCGCGCAGGGCTGGTTCATGGCGCTCGTCGACGTGTTCGTGCTCGCGGTGCTCGCCGGCGTCGTCATCGCGGTCTGGATTCGCAAGGTCGTGCGGCCCGCACGCTTCGACGGCTCGCATCGCGGCGAGGCCGATCTCATCCTGGCGCTGATCGCGCTCGTCGTGTTGACGCTGCTCGGCTGGCACGCATCGCGGATCGCGGCGGGCCTGAACGAGTGGCCCGCCTCCGCGTCGTTCCTCTCGAACTCGGTCTCGGGCGTGATTCCCGCACCGCGCGTGGCCGAGCGCGTGTTCGTGTGGGCGCATCTCGTGGTGGTGCTCACGTTCCTCGCCTACCTGCCGCACTCGAAGCACCTGCACATCGCAACGGCGGCCGTCAACGTCTTCTTCGGCCGCACGCGCAGGCGCGGCCGGCTCGAGCCGCTTCGCTTCGACGTGCCCGACGACGAGCTGCGCTTCGGCGTCGGCACGGTCGGTGACCTGACGTGGAAGGAGATGGTCGACTCGTTCTCGTGCACCGAGTGCGGGCGCTGCCAGGACGTCTGCCCGGCCTACGCGACGGGGAAGACCCTGTCGCCGAAGCTCCTGATCATGGGCATCCGCGACCAGCTCCTGGCCGAGAGCGCGAACCTGCTCGCCGGCAGGGAGCTGAAGCCGATCGTCGGCAACGGCGTGCCCGAGGAGATGGTGTGGGACTGCGTCACCTGCGGCGCGTGCGTCCACGAGTGCCCCGTCTCGATCGAGCACGTCGACCACATCGTCGACCTGCGCCGCAACCTCGTGATGGTGGAGTCGAGCTTCCCGCAGGAGGCCGAGTCGATGCTGCGCGACGTCGAGCGGGTGGGCAATCCGTGGGGCAAGCCGCAGGGCGATCGCGCCGCCTGGGCCGAGGGGCTCGGCGTGCGCATCGTCGAGGAAGGCGAGCCCGCGCCGGAGATCCTCTACTGGGTCGGCTGCGCAGCCGCCTACGACGAGCGCGCGCGCAAGGCGGCGGAGTCGACGGTGAAGCTGCTGCAGAAGGCCGGCGTCGACTTCGCGATCCTCGGGGCGCGCGAGGCGTGCACCGGCGACCCGGCGCGCCGGATGGGCAACGAGTACGTGTTCCAGTCCTACGCGGAGCAGAACGTCGCGACTCTGAACGCCGCCGGCGTGACGAAGATCGTCGCAAGCTGTCCGCATTGCCTCAACTCGCTCGGCACCGAGTACCCCGACTTCGGCGGGCAGTACGAGGTGATGCACCACACGCAGCTGCTCGCCGAGCTCGTGCGTGACGGGAAGCTCCAGCCGAAGGCGGGCGAAAGCGAGATCACCTACCACGACTCGTGCTACCTGGCGCGGCACAACGACGTGCGCGACGAGCCGCGCGAGCTCGTCGCCGCGGTCGGCAAGCCGGTCGAGATGGCGCGCAACCGCGAGCGCACGTTTTGCTGCGGCGCGGGCGGGGCGCACATGTGGATGGAGGAACGCGGCACGGCGATCAACGAGGAGCGCGTCCGCGAAGCGGTGGAGACCGGCGCGGAGACGCTGGCGGTCGCGTGCCCGTTCTGCACGGTGATGCTCGACGACGGCGTCCGGTCGATGGGAAAGCAGCTCCGAGTTGTCGATGTGTCCACGTTGCTCGTAGAGTCCATCGAGAACTGACTTGCTGGTCGGGCTGGGGCACATCGATCTCGTCTGCCGTGACGTCGAGAAATCGCTTGCGTTCTATGCGGCCGTCTTCGGCGAGCTCGGCCTGCAGCCGCCGCACCTCGAACGCGGTGAGCGCGGCGAGACGATCTCGTACCTGAGGTTCCCGCACGCCGGCTCGGGCTCGATCGGCTTTCGGCAGGCGTTCAAGGAGCAGCCGTTCGAGCTGTACGCGCCCGGGTTCCACCACCTTGCGATCGCGGTCGAGCGGACGGCCGACGTCGTGCTCGCGCACGAGAACGCCGTCGCCGCGGGCGCCGACATCCTGTACGAGCCGCGGCTTTGGCCCGTCTACCACTTGGACTACTACGCGACGTTCTTCCTGGATCCGGACGGCTTTCGGATCGAGGTGGCGTCGAGCCGCGACGCCCGCATCGGCACCCCGTCGGTCTAGGAGGGTTTGGCGGAATGCCGTTGGCGAGACAACGCGGTATTTCGCCAAATGGGCTATGCCGTTCGCTCCAGTAGGTCGAGGGGTTCTGCCGATGAGCTGGGGTCTCTGGCGAGAGGACGCTCGTGCAGGCGACTATCTACTCCTTATTTCTCCAATATGAGCCGTCGGAGCGCCCGTGCCGTCGCGGGCCATACAAGGGAGTCGGCCGCCGCGCTCGGTGGACACCACCGATGAGCGTCGTGTTCGCCGTTGAGCACCGGCTCCCAGTTCGCAGGTGCGTCAACGCGGTAGCAAGTGATCGACACGTCTACGGCAAGCTCGTTTGCTGACGCGTCTTCGCCGCGCTCACGGCTGCAGCTGGCCGAGGACTCAACAATCTCGAGGCACTCGCCCAGGTCTGCAACGAGCCCTGTCTCTTCGCGGAGTTCTCGCAGTGCTGCTTGCCGGGCTGACTCGCCTGCCTCGACTTCGCCCGCGACCACGTGCCAGTAAGAGCCGTCCGAGGGCACGCGATGCAGCAAGAGGACTTGTCGGCCGTACCGCCGCGCTACGAAGACGGCCACCTCGGCACTCATGCTCAGCCTCGGCGAGCGTGGGCGAGAATGCCGCCGACGAACAAGCCGGTCCCGACAAGCAGCCACGGCAGCGGGTTCAAGTGGTGATCGCATCCACTTGCCCTTGCGGTTTGCGAGCAGGTCGTCCCCGGACCGGCACGTTGAAGCCAAGCGACGTAGACAAGAGGGATACCGCCGCCCGTGAGGAGTCCGAACGCGGAGCGGCGGATCGCGGGCCGTGAAGCCATCAGCCAGCCGATCACAGCAACCGGTGCGAGAACGAGTACACCGAGCGACACGAACCCGACTGCAGCAGCACATCCAACAAGCGCCCACGCCCAGAACCAGCGGCAGTCGGCGAGATGCGCACGAAGCATTGGTTGCAGAACAGCCACCCGTACTCCTCCGTTCACCGAGAGTATTGCAGGCGACTCGCTCAGGGTGCACTCCGGAACACTGGCCCAGACGACGGAACTCGTCCCTG
>PLDP01000017.1:2821-16004 GCA_003136795.1 Actinomycetota bacterium | reverse complement strand
CCGAACACGCAGACGTGCCCCGTGTGCCTCGCGTTCCCCGGAGCGCTGCCGGTGCCGAACCGGCGTGCGATCGAGGAAACGATCAAGCTCGGGCTGGCGCTCGACTGCGCGATCGCGAAGCGCGCGGTCTTCCACCGCAAGAACTACTTCTATCCCGATCTGCCGAAGGCCTACCAGATCAGCCAGTACGACGAACCGCTGTGCGCGAACGGCAAGCTCGCCGTCCCGACGGCCGACGGTGACGTGACGATCGGGATCACGCGCGCGCACCTCGAGGAAGACGCGGCGAAGAACGTGCACGTCGCGGCGTCCGGACGGCTGCACGGCGCGACCGCGACGCTCGTCGACTTCAACCGCGGCGGCACGCCGCTCGTGGAGATCGTCACCGAGCCGGACCTCCACGACGCGGAGACCGCGAAGCGCTTCCTGCAGCTGCTGCGCCAGACGGTCGTCGAGCTCGACCTGTCCGACGCGGAGCTCGAGAAGGGCTCGATGCGCTTCGACGTCAACGTGTCGGTGCGCCCGGCCGGCTCGAGAGAGCTGCGCACACGCACCGAGCTGAAGAACATGAACTCGTTCAACTTCGCGGCGCAGGGGATCGAACGCGAGATCGCGCGCCAGATCGAGATCTACGAGGCGGGCGGTGAGGTGCAGCAGGAGACGCTGCACTTCGTGCCGGGCGACGAGGAGTCGACGCCGTCGCGCTCCAAGGAAGAAGCGCAGGACTATCGCTACTTTCCCGAGCCCGACCTCGTGCCGGTACATCCGCCGGACGAGCTCGTCGAGCGGCTGCGCGGCGAGATCGGCGAGCTGCCCGGCGCGCGCATCCGGCGCGTTGCCGACACGTTGTCGTTCTACGACGCCGACGTGCTCGTGACGGGCGGTCTCGACCGGCTCTGGTCGGCGCTCGTCGCCGCCGGCGCCGATCCCAAGGAAGCGGCGAACGTGCTCGCGAACCAGTTCGTCGCCACGGGCATCTCACCCGACGCGGTGAACGCGGGCGAGCTCGCGCAGCTCGTCTTGGCGCGCGCCGAGATGCCGCGCGCGACGTTCGACGAAGCGCTCGCCAAGGTTGGCGACGCCGGGTTCAGCGCGGCGCCCTACCTCGAGCAGAAGGTCGTCGCCGACGCCGGCGAGCTCGACCCGATCATCGACCGGATCATCGAGGCGAACCCCGGCCAGGCCGAGCAGTTCCGCAGCGGCAANNGGCCGACCCGCGCGTCGTCAACGAGCGCGTGCGCGCGAAGTTGCACGGCTGAACCTGGTTCCCCGCAGGGAACCAGGTTCACGTCTGCGACCTTCGAGGATCGCCGAAGACACGAACCTGGTTCCGGCTGCGCCGGAAACCAGGTTCAACCCGTAGCGACGCTGAGCATCCCGAGGCACATCTCGTCGGTCGTGCCTTCGCCCCAGAGGACATAGCGCGGTGTCAGCTGCTTTGTGCCGATCACCGGCTGGTCGGCCGTCGAGTTGTCGAACGAGCACGTGACGCGGATGGTGTCGCCGGGGCCGACGGTGACCGGATTGACGAGGTAGTAGACGTCCTGCCAGTGGAAATCCCAGGCGGGGAGGTGGAGGAGCGTCTGCTCCTTCGACGTGCCGGGGTCGAGCGTCACCTTGATGTCGTGCCCGCGCAAGTGCATGTGGCCGGCGACGCCGTAGATCGTCTCCGGCTGCGTCACCGCGCGGTCGCACGACGTCGTGATCGCGGTGCCTGTACCGACCGACTGCGGATAGTCGGCGAGCGTCTTCCCGCAGATCTTCAGAAGCGCGGTCGGGATGGCGGCGTTCTCGGCGCCGTACTTGTTCACCTCGTCCTGGAACGCCTGCTGGCGGCTGCACTGAGGCCCGGTGACGCCGTCGGGGCAGGGCAGCTCGACCGGCGCCGCGATCAGTTGCGTCTGGAGAGGGATCAGCGGCGTGGTCGCCGGCCGGATGCGCAACTCCGCCTTCGTGCGGTCCGGGCCGGAGGCGGCGATCAGGTTGTAGTGCACCTGCATGACGATCTTCGCGCCCTTGTGCACCAGCACGCCCGTGCCGGCCGGGAGCGCGTTCGTCGAGTGGCCGGGCACCCAGGCGGCGATCCACGGCGGCTGGCCGAGCCGGCTGAGCGAGTCCGAGCCCGACAGGTCGAGCGGCAGCCCAGGGCCGCCGAAGCACGTCCAGCCCTTGCCGCCGCTCGCCGCGTTCAGCTGGTCGGCGTCCGTGGCCTGCGCCCCTGCCGCCTCGTAGAGGATCACGTGGTGGACGATGCCGGTGCGCTGCGGCTTGATCAGCGCGGCGGTGACGAACACGTCCTGCTTGAGCTTCGGGTCGAGCAAGAAGCAGTGGTAGTCGTCGATCCCGCCGTTCGCCGCGTGCGGCGTGTACGGCTTGCTCGGCTCGAGCACGAGCGTCGTGCCGGGACCGGTCAGCCCCGCGCCGGTCGACGGCTTCGAGTGGCGGTCGGCGGGGTTGCCCGCGGGAGCGCCAGCGGCCGCCCATTGCGCAAGGGTGGCGAGCTCGGTGCTCGTCAGTCGGCGGAGGTCGCGGCCGATGATCGGCGCCGAATCGTCGCCCGGCATCCACGGCGGCATCAGCCCGGCCTTCGTCATCCGCACGATCCCGGCCGCGTGCGCCTTGGCGTCGGCGGCCGTCGTCAGCCCAAAGGGCGCGATGCCGCCGAGGTGGTGGCAGCTTGCGCACTTCGCGTCGAGGATCGGCGCGACGTCGGCGTTGTAGGTCGGCCCGGAGGCGGCGGCGCCGCCGTGCACCAGCAGGACGGCTCCTGCGACCGCAGCCAGCACCGTGAGGATGACCGCGTTCCGCATCGCGCGCACTGTACGCGGAGCCCTGGTCAGGCGCGCACGGCGGCATAGAGCAGAGCCGCTGCGAGGGCGAAGCACGCGGCGGCGGCCGCGACCGCCGTCTGCGTGAGCGCGGAGGCCGCCGCCGCCGCGCAGACCGCGCCCACGACGAGTGCGTTTCCGGCCGCGCGGCGCTTCATCGTCGCGAGGGCGACGACGAGCACGGCCAGCGTGCCGAGCGAGCTGCCCGCGATCGCGACGATCCGTGGGAGCGCGTCGAGGTGGTCCTGGGCGTGCGGGACGTGCGTCGAGTCGAACGTCCCGTGCACCGGCATCGCGGCAGCGAGGCCGACGGCCAGGCCGGTGTAGACGAGGCCGAGCGGCGCGGCCCACCGGCGGCCCCACAGCATCAGCGAGCCGACGCCGAGGAGCGGAGCGGAGAGCAGGGCGCCGGCGAGGTACCAGACCCGGAACGCGCGTGCGTCCCAGCCGTGGGCGGCGCCCCACGCCATCGCCGCGGTCGCCGCCGCGAACGAGAGGACGCCGCCCGCCCAGGCTGTATGGCGAGAGCGCGCCAGCAGGCCGGCGAGCCGCAGCGAGAGGAGTGCCGCGGCGAACGACAGAAGAACGTCCACGGCGATAGTCTGGCTCCCTCGTGCGGAAGGCGCTCGTAGCTGCCGTCATCCTGGCCCTGGCAGCAGTGCTCGGTGCCGGGGCGGCCACGCGGCACGACTACGCGGCTGTTGCCCGCGACATCCTCCCGCCGGGCAACTTCGGCGGCATCAACTTCTCGAGCCACTCCTCCGACCAGGCAGTGCTCTACGACGCCCTGACGCCGCTCTTCGACAAGGTGACCGCCAAGGACGTCGCGAAGGACTTCAAGGCCGAGCCCCTCTGGACCGGCAAGGAGAAGGCTGTCCGCATCGAGCTACCGGGTCGGGGCGTGAAGATCCTGCGCGATTCGTTCGACGTGCCGCACGTGTTCGCGAAGACCGAGACGGCGGTCTTCTACGGAACCGGCTATGCCGCGGCCGAGGACCGTGGCGTACTGATGGAGCTCGCGCGCTACCCGGGACGGCTCGCGTGCATCGACGCGCCGGGGTTCAACGCCTTCGACGTCGCCCTGTCCGGGAAGCAGTTCCAGCCGAGCGCGCAGACCGAGGCGTTCCTCGCGAAGCAGATCAACTGGCTGACCTCCGCCGGGGCGAATGGGCGGCAGGAGCTGGCGGACATCGACGCCTACGTCGCGGGGATCAACGCGCAGCGCAAGAGCGCGAACCTGCCGATCACTCCGTGGACACGCAACGACGTGATCGCGACGACCTGCCTCCTCGGCGCCCGCTTCGGCGCGGGCGGAGGAGACGAGACGCGCCGCTCGGAGCTCCTGGCTGCGCTCGAGGGCAAGCTCGGGTCGGCGAAGGGCCTGTCGGTCTTCAACGACCTGCGTGAGCAGAATGACCCCGGCGCGCCGACGACACTCTCGACGCCGTTCCCGTACGGTCCGCAGACGGCCGGCGCGCCCGGCGTCGGCAACGCGATCGTCGACGACGCAAGCGTGCAGCTGCCGACGGAGCCGTTGCAGGCGATGTCGAACGCCATCCTCGTCTCGGCGAAGCGCTCGACCCTCGGGCACCCGATCATGGTCGCGGGCCCGCAGCTCGGGTACTTCTACCCCGAGTTCTTCTGGGAGGTCGACATGGAGGGCGGCGGCGTCTCGGTGCGCGGTGGCTCGCTCGCCGGCATCCCGAACGTGTTGATCGGGCGCGGCCCCGACTACGGCTGGTCGTTCACCTCCTCGGAGTCCGACAACATCGACACGTTCGCCGAGACGCTGTGCGGCGACGACCACCACTACCTCTACAAGGGCACGTGCACCGCCATGACACGCTTCGACGCGGGCAACATCGTCTCGGGCGGCGTCGCGACCCCCGTCGTGTTCTACGAGACGGTGCACGGGCCGGTCACCGGCTACGGTACCGTCAAAGGCACGCGCGTCGCGTTGTCGCAGATGCGCTCCACGCGTGGCCGCGAGCTGAAGGCGGCGCTCGACGTCTACGACCTGTCGACCGGCCGCGTCCGCTCGGCGCAGCAGTTCACCCACGACATCTCACGCTTCGAGATGTCGTTCAACGGCTTTTACGTCGATTCGAAGCACATCGCCTACGTGTCGGCCGGGCGGCTGCCCATCCGGGCCGCCGGTGTCGACCCGGGCTTCCCGACGATCGGAACGGGCGCCTACGACTGGCAGGGCTTCCTCGCGCCGGCCAAGCATCCGCAGGCGATCGACCCCGCGAGCGGCCAGATCGTCAACTGGAACAACAAGCCGGCGCCGAAGTTCTCGTCCGCCGACGACAACTTCTCCTACGGAGAGATCCAGCGCGTGCTGCTGCTGCAGCGGAACCTCAAGGCCGGGAAGAACTCCGTCGTCGACCTCGTGAACACGATGAACAAGTCCGCGACGCAGGACCTGCGCGCGACGATCGTCTGGCCGGTGATCGACAAGATGCTTGCGAAGACCGCGGCGCCGAGCACGCGGGCCGCGACCATGAAGGGACTCATGGACAGTTGGGTGCAGCGGGGCGCGTCGCGCATCGACGCGAACCTCGACGGCAAGATCGACGATCCGGGCGCGGCGATCATCGACGCCGCGTGGCCGAAGCTCGCGGACGCCGTCCTCACGCCGGTGCTCGGGTCGCTGACCGACCGTCTCGCCGCGCTGATGGAGCGCGACGACGCGCCCAATCCGAACGGCTCGTCGTTCATCGACGGGTGGTACGGCTACGTCGTGAAGGACCTCAGCACGCTGCTCGGCCAGAAGGTGGCTGCGCCGTATGCGAACCAGTACTGCGGCGCCGGGGACGCCACGACGTGCTCGCAGGATCTCTGGGCGGCGCTCGACGCGGCGGGCGCGCAGCTCCAGGCGGCGCAGGGCGCCGATCCGTCCGCGTGGCGGTCGGACGCGACCGCCGAGCGCATCCAGTTCGCTCCCGGCTTCCTGCCGGTGACGATGCGCTGGACGAACCGCCCCACCTACCAGCAGATCCTCGTCTTCGACGGCCACCGCTAACCAACGCGGGGGAGCATCGTGGTGCATCCGCAACCCGCGCACGGTGTCTGACACCTTCGTGTCAGACACCTCTTCGGCCCGGCGCCTCGCCGGGGCTTCGGAAAGGCACGCCGGGGGCGTCGCTAGGCTGACGTCCTTGGAGAAGCGCTACCTCTTCACGCCGGGGCCGACGCCCGTGCCGCCCGCGGTGCTCGCGGCGGGCGCGGAGCCGATGGTCCACCACCGCGGGCCCGATTTCCGCGAGGTCTACGCGAGCACGCTCGCCCGGTTGAAGGATGTCTTCCGCACGAGCTCCGACGTCCTCCTCTTCACCGCGTCCGGGACCGGCGCGATGGAGTCGGCCGTCGCGAACCTGTGCGCGCCCGGCGACCGCGTCGCGGTCGTCAGCCACGGCTCGTTCGGCGAGCGCTGGATCGCGATCTGCGAGCAGCACGGCCTCGAGGTGCAGGCGCTCCGCTACGAGTGGGGCGAGCTGCCGGACCCCGACGAGGTGGGCGCTGCGGTGCGCGAGTCGGGTGTCGAGCTCGTGCTCTGCCAGCAGTCGGACACCTCGACGGGCGTCGTCTCGGATGTGCGCGCGATCAAGGAGGCGGTCGGCGACTCGCTGCTCGTGGTCGACGCGATCTCTTCGCTCGGCGCGGTGCCGCTCGAGACGGACGCCTGGGGCATCGACGTCGTCGTCTCCGGCTCGCAGAAGGCGCTGATGTGCCCGCCCGGGCTCGCGATGGTCTCCGTGCCTGCACACGTGCTCGAGCGCGCGAAGCCGTCGCGCAGCTTCTACTTCGACTGGAAGCGGAACAAGAAGGCGCAGGACGCGCTCGACGCGGCGTTCACGCCGGCCGTCTCGCTGATTCGCAGCCTCGACGTCGCGTTGGGGCTGATCCTCGACGACACGCTCGAGGCCGGTTTCGAGCGGCACATCCGCCTCGGCCGGGCCGCGCGCGCAGGCATCAAGGCGATGGGCCTCGAGCTCTTCTCGCCCGACGACGACTCGGCCGCCGTCGTGACCGCGGTGCGCGCCCCGGACGGGATCGACGCGGACGAGCTGCTCCTTCATCTGCGCGACCGGCACGGCGTCACGCTGGCGCCCGGCCAGCAGCACCTGAAGGGGAAGATCTTCCGCATCGGCCACATCGGCTGGTTTGACGTCTTCGACATCGCGACCGCGCTCGCGGCCGTCGAGCTCTCGCTGACCGAGCTCGGCGCGGACATCGAGCGTGGCGTCGCCGTGGCGCGCGCGTTCGAGGCGTTCGAGACNNCCGCGTGAAGGTACTCGTTCGTGAGAAGATCGCGGACGCGGGCGTCGAGCTGCTGCGTGCGCATTTCGACGTGGACGTCGACACCGACTCGCCGCTCGAGGAGATCGTCGACCGCTACGAAGGGCTGATCGTCCGCTCCGCGACGAAGGTGACGGCGGACGTGATCGCGCGCGCGTCACGGCTGAAGGTGATCGGCCGCGCGGGCGTGGGAGTCGACAACGTGGACGTCGACGCCGCAACCAGGCGCGGCATCGTCGTCGCGAACGCACCCGAGTCGAACGTCGTCTCGGCCGCCGAGCACACGATCGGCCTTCTGCTCGCACTCGCGCGCAACATCCCGCAAGCGCACGCGGCGCTGACGGCGGGCCGCTGGGAGCGGTCGAAGTGGGGCGGGGTCGAGCTTGCCGACAAGGTGCTCGGCGTGCTCGGCTTCGGGCGCATCGGGCGGCAGGTCGCCCGGCGCGCGCTGGGCCTGCAGATGAAGGTCGTCGCCTACGACCCGTTCGTGCCGGCCGAGCGCTTCCGGGAGCTCGGCGTCGAGAGCGCCACGTTCGACGAGGTGCTCGCGCGCTCCGAGTTCCTGACGCTGCATCTGCCGCTGAACGACGAAACGCGGAACGCCGTCAACACTGAGGTGATCGCACGGATGCGCGACGGGGTGCGCATCGTCAACGCGGCGCGCGGAGAGCTCGTCGACGAGGCCGCACTGATCGCCGCGCTCGAGTCGGGCAAGGTCGCCGGCGCCGCGATCGACGTGTTCGCCAAGGAGCCATACGACGGAGCGCTGCTGCAGGCCCCCAACGTGGTCGTCACCCCGCATCTCGCCGCTTCCACCGAGGAGGCCCAGGACCGGGCGGGCATGATCGTCGCCGAGCAGGTCGTTGCGGCGCTCGAAGGCGGGCTCGTCACGAACGCGGTCAACATCCCCACCGTCGGCGCCGAGGACCTCGAGGTGCTCGGGCCGTACGTGCCGCTCGCGGCGAAGCTCGGGCATCTCGCGATGGAGCTCGCAAGTGGAGAGGTGCGCCGCATCGCGATCGAGGTCTACGGCGAGCTCGCCGACTACGACACGCGGCTGCTCACGGTGGCCGCGCTCAACGGGGCGTTCCAGGGGCACACCGACCAGCCGGTCAACTATGTGAACGCTCCTGTCGTCGCAGCCGACCGCGGCATCGACGTCGCCGAAGGCAAGAGCCGCACATCACGCGACTACACGAACCTCGTCGTCGTCTCGGTCGACGGCGTCCAGGTCGCAGGCACGACGATCGGCACCGACGCGCGCCACTTCCTCGTCAATGCGCTTGGGTTCGAGCTCGAGATGGATCTCGCGCCCCGCATGGCGCTCCTGCTCTACGACGACATCCCCGGCGTGATCGGCCGCATCGGCATGCTGTTCGGCGAGTCCGGCGTGAACATCGCCAACATGACCGTCTCGCGGAACCGCGAAGGCGGGAAGGCTCTGATGGCGCTCTCCCTCGACTCCACGCCGCCGCCGGAGCTCGTCGAGCAGTTGCGCGAAGGCATGGACGAGGCCTACCTGATCGTCTAGCCACGCATGTCCTGGCCAGAGCCTGTCGAGCGCGTCTCCGCCGTCCTCCGTGCTGCTGCGGTTGAGGCGCGCATCGAGGAGTTCGCAGACGGCACTCCGACCGCACGCGAGGCGGCAAAGGCCGTCGGCTGCGACCTGGCGCAGATCGTGAAGTCTCTCGTCTTCGTTTGCGATGGAGCCTTCGTCCTCGCGCTCGTCCCGGGCGACCGGCGTGCCGACGAGCAAGCGGTGGGCGCGGCCGTCCCGGCCCAGCTCGTGCGCGTCGCCCGGCCCGACGAGGTGATCCACGCCACCGGCTTCGAGCCCGGTGCGGTGGCCCCGTTCCCGCAGCGAGCCGTGACACAGACCCTGATGGATCGCTTGCTCCTCGCCCACGAAGTGGTCTGGATCGGGGCCGGGTCGCCCTCTCACATGGCGTCGATCGCGCCGGCCGAGCTGCTCCGGCTCTCGCACGCGCGCACGGCTGACCTTGTCGGCCACGGGTAGAATCGGAAGCTCCCAGCACCAAGCAAAGGAGCGCCACCGTGCAGGAGACCGAGAAGATCTGGATGAACGGCGAGCTCGTCGACTGGGCGGACGCCAAGGTCCACGTCGGCGTGCACGGCCTGCATTACGGCTCGGGTGTCTTCGAAGGCATCCGCTGCTACGACACGCCGAAGGGCCCGGCCGTCTTCCGGCTCGGCGAGCACCTGCAGCGCCTGCACAACTCGGCGCGCCTGCTCCACATGGCGATCCCGTATTCGGTCGACGAGCTGAAGAGCGCCACCAACGAGCTTCTCGGGGCGAACGGCCTCCCCGAGTGCTACCTGCGCCCGATCGCGTTCTACGGCTACGGCGAGCTGGGCGTCGCCGCACGCGGCAACCCGGTCGAGACCGTGATCATGAGCTGGCCCTGGGGCTCTTACCTCGGCGAGGAAGGCCTGAAGAACGGCATCAGCGCCAAGATCTCCACGTGGCAGCGCGTCTCCCCGAACATCGTCCCGCATGTGGCAAAGGCGACCGGCGTCTACCTCAACTCGATGCTCGCGGTCACGGAGGTGCAGAACGCCGGCTACGACGAGGCGATCCTGCTCACGCCCGAGGGGACGGTCGCCGACGGCTCCGGCGAGAACATCTTCGTCGTCCGTGACGGCGTCATCTACACGCCCGACCTGGCGACCGGGATCCTGCCCGGCATCACGCGCGACACGGTCAAGCAGATCGCATCCGACCTCGGCTACACGGTGGTCGAGAAGGCGCTCATCCGCTCCGATCTCTACCTGGCGGACGAGGTGTTCATGTGCGGCACCGCAGCCGAGGTGACGCCGCTCCGGTCGGTCGACGACCACGAGATCGGCGTCGGTGAGGTGACGCTCGCGCTCCAGAAGGCGTACCTCGACACGGTGCGCGGCCAGAGCGAGCGGTGGTCGCACTGGCTCGACCCCGTGCCGCAGCTCGCGCACAGTTGAGCACCACAACACGGATCAACCTGAGCGCGCCGTGGATCGACGAGCGCGACGAGGAGCTCGTGCTCGAGGTGCTCCGCTCGGGCTGGCTCTCGCTCGGCCCCACCGGGCCGCGCTTCGAGTCGATGTTCGCGGCTGCCGTCGGCGCGCCGTACTGCGCTGCGGTCTCGTCGGGGACGGCGGGCCTGCATCTCTGCATGCGGCTCGCCGGCGTCGAGCCCGGAGACGAGGTGATCACGTCGCCCTACTCGTTCGTCGCGTCCGCGAACTGCGCGATCTACGAGGGCGCCACGCCCGTGTTCGCCGACATCGACCCGCAGACGTTCAACCTCGACCCGGCCGCGGTCGAGGCCGCGATCACCCCGCGCACGAAGGCGCTCGTTGCGGTCGACATCTTCGGCTACCCGGCCGACTACGACGCGCTGATCCCGCTGTGCGAGCGCCACGGGATCGCGCTGATCGAAGACTCGTGCGAGGCACTCGGCGCGACGTACAAGGGAAAGCGCCTCGGCTCGCACGGGCATCCGGCGGTCTGGGCCTTCTATCCGAACAAGCAGATGACGACCGGCGAAGGTGGCGCGGTGACGACCGGTAACGCCGACGAGCACGAGCTACTCGTGTCGCTCCGCAACCAGGGCCGGCTGGAGACGTCGAGCTGGTTGCAGCACGGGCGGCTGGGCTACAACTACCGCCTCGACGACCTCTCCGCGGCGCTCGGGATCGGGCAGCTCGAGAAGCTCGACCGCATCCTCGATGCGCGCAGCGCCGTCGCCACCCACTACAACGAGCTGCTTCGGGACGTCGACGTCGAGACGCCGCTCGCAGACGACGAGGATCACGTGCGCTCGTGGTTCGTCTACGTCGTGAAGCTTCCGTCCGGCGTCGACCGCGGCGCCGTCATGGCACAGCTTTCCGACCAGGGCATCGCGACCGCGCCGTACCTGCCGTCGATCCACCTGCAGTCGTACATGCGCGAGCGCTACGGCTTCTCCGAGGGGATGCTCCCGGTGAGCGAGGACTGCAGCGAGCGCACGATGGCTGTGCCGTTTCACGCGCGGCTCGACCGCGAAGACCAGGAGCGCGTCGCCGACGCGCTCCGGGGTGCGATCGCCTGATCCGGCGCGTGACGCCAGCCGACGCCGAGGTGCTAACCGCCCTTCGGCTCGCGAACCGCGAGTACTTCGGCCGCTGGGAGCTGGACTCCGACGATCCGGAGCGCTGGTTCACCGTCGAGGGCGTGCGGGCGTGGATCACCGACGGCGCCGACCGTTTCGTGATTCTCGACGACGGTGAGCTCGCAGGGCTCGCGTCGATCACAGGCATCGTCCACGGCGCGCTGCAGAGCGGCATGATCAGCTACTCCGTCGACGAGGCGCGCGCGGGCCGCGGTCTGGCGACCGCCGCCGTCGGCGAGCTGCTCACGGTTGCGTTCGGCGAGCTCGGGCTGCACCGCGTCGAGGCGGGCACGGCGGCCGAGAACCTCGCGTCGCAGCGCGTGCTCGAGCGAAACGGCTTCACGCGCCTCGGTCTGCTGCGCCGCCACCTTCTCCTGCAGGGCGAGTGGGTCGACCACTACCTGTGGGAGCGGCTCGCGGACGACCCGTGAACCTCGCGCGTAGCCCGCACGAGATCGCGCCGGAGCTGATCGGGGCGGAGCTCTACGTCGACGGTGTCGGCGGGATCGTCGTCGAGGTGGAGGCGTACGACCACGAAGATCCGGCGGCGCACGGCTTCGGCAACCGGCGCACCGCCCGCAACGCATCGATGTTCCTGGCGGGCGGCGCCGCCTACGTCTACCGCTCCTACGGCATCCACTGGTGCCTGAACGTCGTGTGTGGAGAGGAAGGCGTTGCAGGTGCCGTCCTCGTGCGCGCGCTGCAGCCGACCGAGGGACTCGAGGAGATGCGGGACCGCCGGAGGGTCGCCGACCCGCGTCTCCTCTGCTCCGGTCCCGGCCGGCTCTGCCAGGCCCTGGCGGTGACGCGCGAGCACGACGGCCTGTCGCTGCTCGCGCCGCCGTTCGAGCTGCGGCCGCGGCGTGAGCCGGTCGACGTCGTGACGGGGCAGCGGATCGGGATCACGAAGGCTGCCGACCGGCCGTGGCGCTACGGCCTCGCCGGGTCGCGCTTCGTCAGCCGCCGGTTCCCTACCTGAGCGTGAGCACGATCGTCAGCCCGGGCGCCGACGCGGTGCGCGGCGGCAGCGACTGCGCGATGATCCGACCGCGCGAGTTGCCTTGCACCTTCACCTTGAGGTGGACGCGGTTGAGCTTCTGCTCCGCCTTCGGCAAACGCAGGCCGACGACACGCGGGACGACGCCGTGCAGCGACTTGGCCAGCACGAGCGTGATCTTGTCGTACGCCGACGCCGTTCCACGGCGCGGGAACTGGGCGACCACGTAGCCGATGCGCTCGCCGGTCGTGGCGGGCTTGTAGACCACCTCGGGCGTGAGCGGCTGTCCGTCGAGCCACGTCTTCGCGGCGGCGATGCTCTTGCCGACGACGTTCGGGATCTCCACCTCGTTCGGCTTGCACGTGGCGACCCGCGTCGGTTGCCCGTCGAACAGAGGCTCGCCGCCGAAGAACTCGAGCGAGTAGGAGTTGTGGCAGACGCCGTTGTCGCGCTCGAGCACGCCGTTGCGATTGACGACCGTGACCGGGGATGCGTAGAGCGTGGGGGGCGCCGGGAAGTTCTCCGGAGGGGCCTTCAGGTACGCAAGCGCCTTGGTCATGAACGCCTTCCAGATCAGCGCCGGGAACGTGCCGCCCGCCACCGGNNAACCACGCGTCCCCGTAATTCTCGGTCGTGCCGGTCTTGCCCGCCACCTCGCGTCCGGGCAGTGCCGCCGCGGTGCCGGTCCCGCCCTGGACGACGCCCTGGAGCAGCTGGTCGATGATCTCCGCCTGCGTCGAGGTCAGCACCTGCTTCGCCACGGGCTCGTTCGTCTCGGAGTTGCCGCCGGCGGTGATCGACTCGACCGCGCGCGGCTGGTTCCCGAAGAGCGAGCCGTCGATCCGCTTGCCGCCGTCGGCGAACGCCGTGTAGGCGCGTGCCATGTCGAGCGGCGTCGCCGGCTC
>PLDP01000017.1:0-2782 GCA_003136795.1 Actinomycetota bacterium | reverse complement strand
ATGCTCGTGGGCGAAATGCCCTCCTTCAGCGCCGTTGCGAGCACGAACGGCTTGAACGCGGAGCCCGGCTGGCGCTCGCCCTGCGTCGCGAGGTTGAACTGGTTTTGGTGGTAGTTCGCGCCACCGACCATCGCGAGCACCGCGCCGGGGTTCTGCTCGGTGTCGATCGCGACGAGCGCAACCGATGGGTTGACGCCGTTCTGTGGCAGCACGGCGGCGATTGCGTCGCGCGCGATCTTCTGCAGGTTCATGTCGAGCGTCGTCGTCACCTTCAGCCCGTCGCTGAGGATCTTCCGGGTCGCGGGGGTGCTCTCGAGCTGATCCTTGACGTAGTTCGCGAAGTACGGCGCCGCGGCGCTCTGCGTCGACGGCAGCGCCACCTTCGTCGGGTCGGGCATCGGGTAGACGAGCGAGTTCGCGAGCTGCCACTTCGTGAGGTAGCCCTGTGCGTAGAGCTGCCGGATCACGAGGTTGCGGCGCGCCCTGGCGAGCTTCGGGTGTGCGACGGGGTCCCAGAGGCTCGGGTCCTCGGGGATGCCTGCGAGGAGTGCCGCCTCGGCCGGCTTCATCACCGCCGCGTCGTGGTGGAAGTAGATCTTGCTCGCCTGCTCGGCGCCGTAGGCGCCGTTCCCGAAGTAGACCGTGTTCAGATAGGCGGTCAGGATCTTGTCCTTCGTCCACTTCTGCTCGAGCTGCCAGGCGAGTGCGGCCTCGACGAGCTTCCGNNCGACGGGACGATGATGCGCGCCTGCGACCCGCGCAGGATCGCGAGCACGGTGTGACCGTTGGCCGCGTAGACGTAGGTGTTCGCCTGCGGCCGCTGCCGTGACGGGTCGAGCTGCGGGATCTTGGCAGCGACCGCGGTCAGTAAGCCCACGGTGAAAGACGCCGAGCCCAGAGCGAAGAGAACCGCGAGGAGGGCGAGGAGTCTGAGCTTGCGGATGCGCCGCCGCTTGGGACGGCGTGACTTTCTCCGAAAGAGCGCCAGAACCGGGGTAGTCTAGCCCTCCGATGGGCCTCCCCGATCTGACCCGGAACGCGGTCGACGTCCTCCCGGCCGGCGGCCTGGAGGAGAAGCTGAAGCTTGGCCGCCCGTTGCGGGTGAAGCTCGGCATCGATGTCACCTCACCGGACATCCATATCGGCCGCGCGATCCCGCTCCAGCGAATGCGCGCCTTCCAGGACGAGGGTCACACCGGCGTGCTGATCATCGGCGACTACACGACCCGGATCGGCGACCCGTCGGGCCGCTCGGCCGAGCGGCCGATCTTGAGCGACGAGGAGATCGACGCGAATGCGAAGACCTACCTCGACCAGGCGATGATCATCCTCGACCCCGATCGCACCGAGGTGCGACACAACGGCGAGTGGCTGGCCGGGCTCTCCTATGCCGACGTCGTCGGGCTCGCCCGGACGATCACCGTCGCCCGGATCCTCGAGCGTGACGACTTCGAGAAGCGGATGAAGGCGCGCGAGCCGATCTCGGTCTCGGAGCTCCTCTACCCGCTCATGCAGGCCTACGACTCGGTCGCGATCAAGGCCGACGTCGAGCTCGGCGGCACCGACCAGCTCTACAACCTCCTCGCCGGCCGCGAGGTGATGCCGCATTACGGCCTCGAGCCCCAGGTCGTGCTGACGACGCCGCTCCTGCTCTCGTGGGACGGGGCGAAGATGAGCTCGTCGGTCGGCAACAACATCCCGCTCACCGCGGCTCCGGAGGAGATGTTCGGCCGCACGATGCGCATCTCCGACGACCAGCTCGCCCAGTGGTACGAGCTCGTGCTGGAGCAGCCGGCGCCTGCGGGCGACCCGCTGGAGGCAAAGCTCGCCCTGGCGCGGTTCATCGTCGCCCGCTCGCACGGGGAGGAGGCGGCCAAAGCCGCCGAGGAGCATTTCGCCCGTGTGGTTCGCCGTGGCGAGGCCCCCGAGGACGTGCCGGAGTTGGCGCTCGACGGCGACGATCCCGTTCACCTGCCGAAGCTGATCGCCGACGCCGGCCTCGCCGCCTCGACGAGCGAAGCCCGGCGCCTGATCGGGCAGGGCGCGGTGAAGCTGAACGGCGAGGCCGTGTCGGAGCTCGACCTGCCGCGCGAAACGCTCGCAAACGGGCTCCTGCAGGTCGGCAAGCGCCGCTTTGCCCGGTTGACACCCTAGGCCGGGTCGCTATACTTCCCCGGCCGTCCGAAAGGGCGGCGTAGGACTGTCCTGAAACCCGCGACCTAGGAGCCTCCCGGCCCGACTCGTAGCCATACGATTCGTTTCCACGGAGGCCTCTGGCGCGAGTCGGAGGCTTTTTTACGCCGTCAGACACGATGCGGCACCGGTCTTTGAAAACTCAACAGCGAACGTTCTTCGAGTGTCGAGACCTGGTCCAACACTGCCGTCAAACGCAGGGTTGAGCCAGTTATCAATACCTCGTCTGTTCTTCGGAACAGGCCTTTGAGCAAGCAAGAAGGCTCGAAGTGAAAGGTCTGCCGGCAAGGAGTTGTTTCAACTCCGGAGTCGGCAATCCATTCTTCACGGAGAGTTTGATCCTGGCTCAGGACGAACGCTGGCGGCGCGCTTAACACATGCAAGTCGAGCGAGAACCTGGCCTTCGGGCCTGGGGAAAGCGGCGAACGGGTGAGTAACACGTGGGTAACCCACCCTTGGTATCGGGATAGCCCGAGGAAACTCGGATTAATACCGGATGGCCCAACAGCTTTTCGGGGCGGTTGGAAAAGGTAGCTTCGGCCTCCGACCAAGGACGGGCCCGCGGCGGATTAGCTTGTTGGTGAGGTAA
>PLDP01000120.1 GCA_003136795.1 Actinomycetota bacterium | reverse complement strand
TCTCCACCTCCTCGTGCAGGCGCCGCAGCTCCGGCTCGAAGATGTTCACCGCGACCTCGAGCTTTGCGAGCGACGCGATGTCCTCGAAGCGGCGCGTATCGCCGGTGAGCTCCTCATAGAGCGACGAGAACGCCTCCTCGGCGGCTGGGTCCACGCACAGCGCGAGCACGTCGTTCAGGAACTCGTAGCCCGTCGTCCCCTCGATCGGCCAGTCGCGCAGCTCCTCGCCCGGCTCGAGGATCTTCTCCGCCCACACGTGCTCGACGCCCGCGTCGCGCAGCCGCTCGAAATACTCCGCCGGGTTCGCAAGGCCGTCGGGATGGTCGACCCGGACGCCGTCGACGACGCCCTCCCGCACGAGCTCGATCACCTTCGCGTGCGTGGCCCAGAAGACCTCCCAGTCCTCCTGCTTGACGCCGCCGAGCTCGCCGACGTCGAAGAAGCGGCGATGGAACCCCGTGCGCAGGTCGACGTCGAAGAACATCTGGCGCAGGTCGAGATCGCGCCAGAACGGGTTCTCGTCGACAGCCGCCATGTGGTTCGGGACGATGTCGAGGATCACTCCGAGCCCGGCGCCGGCGAGCTTCCGGAACTCCTCCTCCCCGCCCAGCGCGTCGGAGATGTGCCGCGGGTCGACGACGTCGTAGCCGTGCTGCGAGCCCTCGCGCGCCTGCAGCGACGGCGAGAGGTAGAGGTGCGAGATCCCGAGGTCACGCAGGTACGGGACGAGCTCACGCGCCTGCGCGAACCCGAGCTCCGGCGTCAGCTGCAGGCGGTAGGTCGCCCTCACAGACGGCGGAAGAGCGCGAGCGAGCGCGACTCGACCACCACGTCGGCGCCCGGCACCGGACGGTCGCATGCACAGTTCCCGGTCGCGAGGACGAGCTCCCAGCGCGTGCCGAAGCGCCGCGCGGGCAGCCGGAACGTGATCTCCTCGAAGAAGACGTTGAAGAGCAGCAGGAACGTGTCGTCACGCACCTCCTCACCCTGCTGCGTCTCCGAGCCGAGCTCGTCGCCGTTCAGGAACACGCCGATCGCGCGCGACTCGGTGTTGTCCCAGTCGCGGCGCGTCATGCGGCGGCCGTCGGGGCGCATCCACCAGACATCCGGCAGGTGCTCGCCCGTGCCGTCGAAGAACCTCGTGCGATGGAAGACCGGGTGCGCGCGGCGCAGCTCGATCAACCGGCGCGTGAACACCAGGAGGTCCTCGTCGCCCGAGCTCCAGTCGACCCAGGAGATCTCGTTGTCCTGACACCACGCGTTGTTGTTGCCACCCTGCGAGCGTCCGATCTCGTCACCGCCCAGCACCATCGGCACGCCCTGCGAAAGGAGCAGCGTCGCGAGGAAGTTGCGCTGCTGGCGCGCGCGCAGCGCGTTCACCGACGGATCGTCGGTCTCACCCTCGACGCCGCAGTTCCACGAGCGGTTGTCGTCGGTCCCGTCCTTGTTCTCCTCGCCGTTCGCCTCGTTGTGCTTCTCGTTGTACGAGACGAGGTCGCGCAACGTGAACCCGTCGTGTGCCGTGATGAAGTTGACCGACGCGAACGGCCGTCGCCCATCGGTCTGGTAGAGATCGGCCGAGCCTCCGAAGCGCGATGCGAAGTCGCGCAACGGCGCGCGCCCGCGCCAGAAGTCGCGCATCGTGTCGCGGTAGATGCCGTTCCATTCAGACCAGAGGATCGGGAAGTTCCCGACCTGGTAGCCGCCGGGCCCGACGTCCCACGGCTCGGCGATCAGCTTCACCTGGGAGAGGATCGGGTCCTGGTGGATGATGTCGAAGAAGGCCGAGAGGCGGTCGACCTCGTAGAACTCGCGTGCGAGCGCCGACGCGAGATCGAAGCGAAACCCGTCGACGTGACACTCGATGACGAAGTAGCGCAGCGAGTCCATGATCAGGCGCAGCACCGTCGGGTGCACCGGGTTGAGCGTGTTCCCGGTCCCCGTGTAGTCCATGTAGAAACGCAGGTTGTCCGGCACGAGCCGGTAGTAGCTCTGGTTGTCGACGCCGCGGAAGCTGAGCATCGGGCCGAGGTGGTTGCCTTCGGCGGTGTGGTTGTAGACNNACGTCGAGGATCACCTCGATGCCCGCGCGATGCAGCGCCTTGACGACGCCCTTGAACTCGCGCACCTGATCCGAGGTCGCAGAGTAAAGCGAGTGCGGCGCGAGGTAGCCGATCGTCGAATAGCCCCAGTAGTTGGTGAGGCCGCGGTCGTGCAGGAACTCCTCGTCGACGATGTGATGGATCGGCAGCAGCTCGACCGCCGTCACGCCGAGCGACTTGAGATAGTCGATCGCTCCGGCGCTCGCGAGCCCGCCGTAGCTACCGCGCAGGTCCTCGCGCACCTGCTCACGCAGCTTCGTGAACCCCTTGACGTGCATCTCGTAGATCACGGTCTGGTGCCACGGCGTGCGCGGCCGAGTCCAGTCGTCGTCCTCCCAGTCGAACGCCGGGTCGATCACGAGCGAGCGCGGGATCGCCGGTGCGGAGTCCGTCTCGTCAATCGTCAGGTCGGCGTCGTCGCCGCCGCCCGGCACGTACGGCAGCGTGTTCGCGGCACGCCAGTCGACCGCTCCGTCGATCGCCTTCGCGTACGGGTCGATCAGCAGCTTCGCCCCGTTGAACCGGCGGCCGGACTTCGGGTCGTACGGGCCGTAGACGCGGTAGCCGTAGCGCTGCCCCGGCCCGACCCCCGGCAGGTAGCAGTGCCAGTTGAACGCGGCGCGCTCGTGCAGCTCGATGCGCTCTTCCCTTCCGTGCTCGTCATAGAGGCAGAGCTCGACGCGCTCCGCGTTCTCGGAGAAGAGCGCGAAGTTCGTCCCGTCGCCGTCCCAGTCCGGGCCGAGCGGGAACGGCTCCCCCGGCCAGACGGCGCGGGTCACGTCGTGAGCTCCACGGTGCGCGCGTCGAAGTCGGCAACGAGCGTCGCGCGACCGCGGCGCAGCGTCAACACGCGCCCGTCCACCGCCACGTCGAGCTCGCGCGGCAACTCGCGCCGCAGGCGGATCAGCTCCGCGTAGAACGGGTCGGGTGGGGGCTGCGAGCTGCGGGAGCGCTCGAACGTGGAGAGCGCCTGCGGATCCGGCACCTCCTCGCCGGCNNCGCGCGCTCGTCGTGCTCTTCCCCCATGAAGACGAGCGGCGTCGAGAGCGAGAACAGCACGATCGCCAAGGCTACGCGGTGGGCGTCGGCCGGCAGCCTGTCACCCGTCGCGCGGTTGCCCACCTGGTCGTGGTTCTGCGCAGAGACGATCAGCCGCTCGGGCGACGGCCGCGTCAGCTCGCGCACGACCCCGTCCAGGGAGCCGAACGCGGCGTAGTAGCCGTCGTGCTCCCCGGTCAGCAGCACGTGCAGCTCGTGGTGCAGGCTGTCGAGCCACATCGCGTCGTGGCCCCACTCCTCGAGCGGGCGGAAGTCGTCGGAGCCCATCTCGCTGACGACGAGCCCCTCGACCCTGTTGCGCAGCTCGCGCAGCACGTGCACCGGCGAGTCGTCGTAGATCGCGTGCACCGCGTCGAGCCGCAGCCCGTCGATCGAGTAGTCGCGCGTCCACATGATCGCGTTCTGGATCGCCCACTCGCGCACGCCGCGCTGCGAGTAGTCGATCGCCGCGCCCCAGAAGGTCCGGTGGGCGTCCGTGAAGTAGGGACCGAACGCCGCGATCGCCTCCGAGCCGGGCCCGATGTGGTTGTAGACGACGTCGAGCACGACACCAAGCCCTTCGCGATGCGCCGCGTCGACGAGCCGCGCGAGCCCCGCCGGCCCGCCGTAGACCGGATGCGGCGCAGACGTGTAGACGCCGTCGTAGCCCCACCCGCGGTCGCCAGGAAAGGTCGCGACGGGCATCAGCTCGATCGCCGTGACGCCCAGGCGGCGCAGCCGGCGCAGGTGCGGGATGAGAGCGTCGAAGGTGCCCTCCGGCGTGAACGTGCCGACGTGCAGCTCGTAGAGCACGAGCTCCTCGAGCGGCAGCGCAGGCCCGGGCTCGATCCGGAAGCGCGTCGTGTCGACGACGCGCGACGGGCCNNCCGTCGCCGACCTCCTCGAGCGGCTGGTCCGCGCCGCGCACGCGCACGTCGACGCGCGCTACCGCCGGCGCCCAGACGCGAAACTCGACCAGCTCCGCCTCAACCGGAACGGCCCCGAAGGGCCGCAAGACCTGCATCGACGTCGGCCTACGGCGAATCAGGTTCGGAAGGCCGTAGCCAGACGACGCTGAGCGGCGGCAGCGTCAGCAAGGCCGAGAACGGCTCGCTGTGCCAGGGCCGTGGCTCCGCCGTCACCTGGCCGAGATTGCCGACGCCGGTGCCGCCGTAGAACGCGGAGTCCGTGTTCAGGAGCTCCGTCCAGGCGCCCGCCACGGGCAGTCCGACGCGGTAGCCCTCGCGCGGCACGGGTGCGAGGTTCGCGATGCAGACGACCTGGCGCGTGCCGTCCTTCGACACGCGCGCGAACACAAGCACGTTGTTGAGCGCGTCGTTCGGCTCGATCCAACGGAACCCCTCGGACGAGAAGTCGACCTCCCAGAGCGCCGGCTCCTCCTGGTACACCCGGTTCAGGTCGCGCATCAGGTCGCGTACGCCGGCGTGCTCGGTGTGGTCGAGCAGCCACCACGGCAGCTCGTCTTCGTGCGCCCACTCCCACGGGTTCGCGAGCTCGCCGCCCATGAAGAGCAGCTTCTTGCCGGGGTGCGCCCACATGTACGCGTAGAGCGCGCGCAGGTTCGCGAGTTGCTGCCAGCGGTCGCCGGGCATCTTCGTGAGCAGCGAGCCCTTGCCGTGCACGACCTCGTCGTGGGAGAGCGGCAGGATGAAGTTCTCGTTCCACGCATAGACGAGCGAGAACGTCAGCTCGTGATGATGAAAGCGGCGGTGGATCGGATCGTGCTGGAAGTAGCCCAGCGTGTCGTGCATCCACCCCATGTTCCACTTGAAGCCGAAGCCGAGGCCGCCGAGATAGGTCGGCCGTGACACGCCGGGCCACGCGGTCGACTCTTCGGCGGCGGAGATGACGCCCGGCTCGCGCGCGTGCACGAGCTCGTTCATCTCCTTCAGGAACGCGACCGCGTCGAGATCCTCGCGGCCGCCGAACTGGTTCGGGATCCACTCGCCCTGCTTGCGCGAGTAGTCGAGGTAGAGCATCGATGCGACCGCGTCGACCCGCAGTCCGTCCGTGTGGTACTCGCGCAGCCAGAAGAGCGCGTTCGCGAGCAGGAAGTTCTGCACCTCGGTCCGGCCCAGGTTGAAGACGAGCGTGCCCCAGTCGGGATGCGCGCCGCGCCGCGGGTCGGCGTGCTCGTACAACGCCGTTCCGTCGAACTGCGCGAGCGCCCACTCGTCCCGCGGGAAGTGCGCCGGCACCCAGTCGAGCAAGACGCCGATCCCGTTCGCGTGCATGTGGTCGACGAAGTAGCGGAAGTCGTCGGGCGAGCCGAGCGTGGAGAGTGTCGCGTAGTAGCCGGTCACCTGATAGCCCCACGAGCCCGAGTACGGGTGGTGCATCACCGGCAGCAGCTCGACGTGTGTGAACCCGAGGTCGCGCACGTAGGGCGCAAGCTGATCGGCGAGCTCGCGCCAGCCGAGCCCCTTGCGCCACGACGGCGCATGCACCTCGTAGATCGTCATCGGACGCTCGAGCGGCTCCTGCACGACGCGCTGCGCCACCCAGTCCGCGTCGCGCCATTCGTGCTCCGACTGGAACACGACCGACGCCGTCTTCGGCGGCACCTCCGCCTGGAACGCGACCGGGTCGGCCTTCTCACGCCCGTCCAGGTGAAACTTGTAGCGCTGACCGACGGACGCACCTACGACAATGCCTTCCCAGATTCCCGTCTCGTCGACCGGGCTCAGCTGGTCGGCCGCAGCATCCCAGTCGTTGAAGTCGCCAACCACACCGACGTAACGCGCGTTGGGCGCCCAGACCGCAAAGCGGACGCCACCGTCGACCGCGTGCGCGCCGAGCTTTGCGTACAGCTCCTCGTGGCGACCTGCCCGCGCGAGCCAGATGTCCATCTCGCCGAACGCGGATGTCGCCTGCTCGCGCGTCACACCGGCACGTCGTCTTCCAGCATGCGCAGAATTCCTGCGACCGGAATCTTCACCCAGTCGGGGCGGTTGTTGAGCTCGTAGCGCAGCTCGTAGACGGCCTTCTCCAGTTCGAACACTCTCAAGAGCCGGTCCATCCCGCTGCCGGACGGAACGAGCGACTGCTCGACGGTCGCCCGGTAGCCCTCGAGGAACTGCTCGCGCGCACGGGCCTGCCAGCCGGCGGGCGGCTCGACGCCGCGGAGGAGCGGGCTCGCCGACGCCGCGTACGCAAACGAGCGCAGCATCCCCGCCACGTCGCGCAGCGGGCTGCGCTTGCGCCGCCGCTCCGGCAGAGAGCGGGCGGGCTCGCCCTCGAAGTCGAGGATCACCCAGTCGCCGTCGGCCCAGAGCGTCTGGCCGAGGTGGAAGTCGCCGTGGTGGCGGATCACGCGCCCGGGGCCGCCGAGATTCGTCAGCTGGCGCAGCCGGTCGCGCACTTCCTCGCCGCGCCCGCGGATCGGTTCGAGCTCGGGCACGTCGTCGGGCAGGTCGAGAAAGACCGACTCGATCTCCTCGTCGACGGTCGCGCTGAGCAGCCCGAGCGACTCGGCCGAGGTCTCCTCGGGGCAGAAGCTCGGGTCGTGCGGGTCGGAGCCGAGCGTCGAGTGCATCCGGCCGGTGACCTCACCGAGACGGCGCATGCTCGCGATGAACTCGTCGGCCCCCTCGGTCATCGTGTCGAGCGCGTGCTCCCAACCGTCGCGGCCGGTGATGAACTGCTGGAGGATGCCGAGCGTCGCGTCCATTTGCCGGCCGGCGTACGAGTACCAGCCCACCAGCTGCGCGATGTTCTCAAAGCCGTGCTCGGTCAGGAAGCGCAGCAGCTCGAGCTCGGGATTGACCCCCGCCTCGAGCCGGCGGAACACCTTGAGGATCAGCTCTTCGTCGAAGACGATCGACGTGTTCGACTGCTCGGCGCCGACGGGGCGCGCTTCGCGCAGCTCGCCGCCGAAGCCGGAGATTGCGGCGAACTCGACAACGCCGTCGACCGCCGGCAGCTTGATGCCCTGGCGCATCATCGACACGAGCTCGCGCACCTGCCGCGGGTCGGTGAGCGCGTCGAGCGTTGCGTCTGCAAGCAGCTGGTACGTCTCGTGTGTTCCGGTGTCGAAGCGAATCTCGACCAGCAGCAGCTCGAGGCGCGGCTCGTCCTCCCGCAGCACGGCACGGTCGACGATCTGCGAATGCGACACGTCCCTGGTCTTCGAGGCGTACCACCGCTGGCTCGTGACGAACTCGATCAGCTCACGTTCCGTCACACGACGTCGTCCTTCTTGAGCTGGAACCAGAAGAACCCTCTCGGCGCCATCGTCAGCAGATACGGCAGTTCGCCGATTCGGGGAAAGCGCGTACGGCCGAACATCTCCTCAGGCACGAGGCCTTCCCAGCGGGACAGATCGAGCTCGACGGCCTGCGCCGAGCGAGCGAGGTTGTGCACGCACAGCACGACGTCGTCCTCGTAGGTGCGCACGTGGGCGAAGATGCGCGGGTTCTCCGGGCGCAGCGCCTCGTAGCTGCCGAGCCCGAAGACGGGATGGTCCTTCCGCAGCGCGATCAGGCGGTGGAGCCAGCGGAGCATCGAGTTCGGCTGCCGCAGCTGGGCCTCGACGTTGACCGCCTGGAAGCCGTAGACCGGGTCCATCAGCGGTGGCAGGTAGAGCTGCTGAAAGTCCGCGCGCGAGAAGCCGCCGTTGCGGTCGCCGGTCCACTGCATGGGTGTGCGCACGCCGTCGCGAT
>PLDP01000275.1 GCA_003136795.1 Actinomycetota bacterium | reverse complement strand
CGAGCGGATGCCCGCTGTAGGTGAGCCCACCCGCGAACATCTTGTCGCGCGCCCAGTCGGCGATCGGCTCGCGAATCACCATTGCGCCGAGCGGCACGTAGCCCGAGTTGATCCCCTTCGCGACGGTCATGATGTCCGGCACGACGTTCCAGTTGTCGACAGCGAACCACTTGCCGGTGCGGCCGAAGCCGGCCATCACCTCGTCGGCGATCAGCAGGATCCCGTGGCGGTCGCAGACCTCGCGGATCGACTGCAGGTAGCCGTCGGGCGGGACGATGATCCCGTTCGTGCCGGTGACCGTCTCGAGGATCACCGCAGCAACGGTGTGAGCCCCTTCGTATTGCAGGATCTCCTCGAGATGCGGGCCGCCGGTGCAGACCGGGCACGGGTCCGGGTGGCCCGCCGAGCAGCGGTAGGTGTACGGGTCGAACATCCGCACGACACCGGGAATGCCGGGCTCCGCCGCCCAGCGGCGCGGGTCGCCGGTCAGCGTGATGCCGCCCGCCGTGGCGCCGTGGTAGCTGCGATAGCGCGCGATGATCTTGTGACGGCCGGTGTACCAGCGGGCGAGCTTGACGGCATTCTCGTTCGCCTCGGCGCCGCCGTTCGTGAAGAACGACATTTGCAGGTCGCCGGGTGTGATCTCGGCGAGCAGCTTGCCGAGCCGTGAGCGCGACTCGGTCGCCATCGGCGGCCCGATCGTCGCGAGCTTCTCCGCCTGATCCTTGATCGCCTGCACGATCTTCGGGTGCGAGTGGCCGATCGAGACGTTCACGAGCTGCGACGCGAAATCGAGATAGCGGTTCCCGTCGTAGTCCCAGAAGTACCGCCCTTCGGCGCGCTCCACCGCGATCGGGTTGATCGCGCTCTGCACGCTCCACGAATAGAGGACGTATTTCTTCGCGTCTGAGACGATCTGCTTGCCGAGCTGTTCTTTTGAACTGCGTGTATTCGTCTCTGTGGTCGCCATGACCTGATCCTACAACCGGTCCTTGAAGAGCTGGACGTCGCCGTGGGCGGTGAAGCCGAGCCCGCCGAGAATCGGCGCGGACAGGGGCCCGGCTTGGACGACGAGCGCCGGAGTGCCGCGCGCGACGGCGTGCTCCCAGCGGGCATGGACGAGTGCGCGGTAGACGCCGTGGCCGCGCGCCTCGGGCAGCACGGCGCCGCCGTAGAGCGCGACCGCGCTCTCCATGTCGATCGCGCGCCCGAAACCGACGTTCCGGCCCTCGAGGAACGCAGAAAAGTGGTGCACGTTCCCGGTGGCTCGCATCGGCTCGAAGCGCTCGAGCTCCGCCTCGCGGCGCTTCGCGCGCTCCTCCTCGGAGACCTGCCAGACCTCCCAGTCCACCTCGAGTGCAGCTCGGTAGTCGGCGAGCGTTTCGACCCGGCGGATCTCGATCCCCGGCGCGGCCGGCGGCTCGCTCGTGCACGTCAGGGCGGTGAGCGTCGGCGGGTCGTCGCTCCTCGCGAGCCCGAGCTCGAGCAGCCGCTCGCCGAGCTCTACGGGCGCTGTCGACCAGCCGATCCACCATTCGATGTCGCGGTGACCGCGGCGTCGTGACTCGGATCGTGACCATTCGACCGCCTTCGCGATGTCGTCGATGCGGTACGGGTGAAGATTCGCGCTGAGAGGCCCGGCGACGTAGACGAAGCCGTCCTGTCTCAGCGTCTCGAATGTGGCCCGCGGCAACAGGTTCGGCTCGATGTGCTCGGCGAGCTCCTTCAGTGTCGATGCCACGCTACGCTCCTTCCTACCACGCGAGGAGGATTGGATAATGACGGACACCGTCGAGGCACCTGCAGCAGTCAAGCCGATCAACCACTGGATCTCGGGGGCCCCGCACGCGGGCCGGTCGGGTCGTAGCGGGCCGGTCTTCAACCCGGCGACGGGGGAGCAGTCGGGCGCCGTCGACTTCGCGACCGCCGAGGAGGTCGACCTGGCGGTGCAGGCTGCGAAGCAGGCGCTGCCGGCGTGGCGCGCACTGTCGCTCGCCAAGCGCGCCGAGCTCTTCTTCGCGATTCGCGAGCTCTTCCACGCGCAGCGCGAGGAGCTTGCGAAGCACCTGACGCGCGAGCACGGCAAGGTGCTCTCGGACGCGCTGGGGGAGGTCACGCGCGGGCTCGAGGTGATCGAGTTCTGCTGCGGCATCCCGCACCTCCTGAAGGGCGCCATGAGCGAGCAGGCGTCGACCGGCGTCGACGTCTACTCGATCCGCCAGCCGCTCGGCGTCGTCGCGGGGATCACGCCGTTCAACTTCCCGGCGATGGTCCCGATGTGGATGTGGGCGCCCGCGCTCGCGTGCGGCAACACGTTCGTGCTCAAACCGTCCGAGAAGGATCCGTCCGCGTCGTTCTACACCGCCGAGCTCCTCAAGCAGGCCGGTGTCCCCGACGGCGTCTTCAACGTGATCAACGGCGACAAGGTCGCCGTCGACGCGATCCTCGAGCACCCGGACATCGCAGCGGTCTCGTTCGTCGGCTCGACGCCGATCGCACGCTACGTCTACGAGACCGCGACGGCGAACGGCAAGCGCTGCCAGGCGCTCGGCGGGGCGAAGAACCACATGGTCGTGCTCCCTGACGCCGACATCGACATGGCGGCCGACGCTGCGGTCTCCGCCGCGTACGGCTCGGCCGGCGAGCGTTGCATGGCCGTGTCGCTGCTCGTCGCCGTCGGCGACGTCGCCGACCCGCTCGTCGAGGCGATCAAGCAGCGGATCCCGAAGGTGAAAGTCGGCGACGGCATGGACGCCGCGTCGGAGATGGGGCCGCTGATCACGCGCGAGCATCGCGACAAGGTCGCGTCATACATCGGCGCAGACGACGGCGCGACGGTCGTCGTCGACGGCCGCGACGGCTGCCCCGCCGACGGCTTCTTCCTCGCGCCGACCTTGATCGACGACGTCAAGCCGGGGATGAAGGCCTACGAGGACGAGATCTTCGGCCCGGTCCTGAGCGTCACGCGCGTGGCGAGCTACGACGAGGCGGTGCGGCTCGTGAACGAGAACCCGTACGGCAACGGCACCGCGATCTTCACCCGCGACGGCGGGGCGGCCCGCCAGTTCCAGTTCGAGGTGCAGGCCGGCATGGTGGGGATCAACGTCCCGATCCCGGTGCCCGTCGCCTATTACAGCTTCGGCGGCTGGAAGGCGTCTCTCTTCGGCGACCGGCACATCTACGGGCCGGAAGGGATCGACTTCTACACCCGCTCGAAGGTCGTCACCTCGCGCTGGCCGGACCCGGCCACCTCGAAGGTCGACCTCGGCTTCCCGCAGACGCGTTAGGGCGCGAACGTCACGGGCTCGCCGAGCAGCGTCGTCTGCGCGGGCGTCGTCTCGGCGATCACACGGCCGCAGAAGCTGCGAGCGCGGCGGGCTTGAGCTCCTCGCCGAACTTCGCGCGTTTGATGAACTGCCCGCTGCCCGGCTTGGCCACGAGCTTGTCGTTCTCGACGAGCACGCTGCCTCGGAGCAGCACGACCTCGGGCGAGCCCTGCACCTCGGTGCCCTCGTACAGGTTGTAGTCCGAGCGCGAGTGGTGCGTCGCCGCCGAGATCGTGAGCTTCTTCTCCGGGTCGAAGATGACGACGTCCGCGTCGGAGCCGACGGCGAGCGTGCCCTTCCGCGGGTAGAGCCCGAAGAGCTTCGCGGGATTCGTGCAGAGCAGCTCGACCATGCGGTTCAGCGAGATGCGTCCTTCGCGGACGCCGAAGTGGTGGATCATCTGCAGCCGGTTCTCGAGCCCGGGGCCGCCGTTCGGGATCTGCCGGAAGTCCTCGAGCCCCGCATCCTTCTGGCCCTTGAACAGGTAGGCGCAGTGGTCGGTGGAGATCGCCTGCAGGACGTTCGTCCGCACGGCGTTCCAGAGGATCTCCTGGTTCGCCTTCGCACGGGGCGGCGGCGTGTAGACGTACTTCGCGCCTTCGAAGTCCGGCCGGTCGAGGAACGACTGGTCGATGAAGAAGTACTGCGTGCACGTCTCGCCGAAGACGTTCCAGCCCTTCTCGCGCGCGATCGCGATCGGTTCGGCCGACTCCTGGCACGAGACGTGGACGACGTAGAGCGGCGAGCCGGCGACGCGCGCGAGCTGGATCGCCCGGTTCGTCGCTTCGCCTTCGAGCTCGGGCGGCCGCGTCAGCGCATGGAAGCGCGGCGTGATGTTCCCGGCGGCGACCGCCTCGTTCATGAGCACCTCGATCGCGTCGCCGTTCTCCGCATGCACCATCACGAGCGCGCCCGTCTCGGCGGCGACCTGCATGGTCTTGAACAGCGTCTCGTCGTCGACCATCAGCGAGTCCTTGTAGGCCATGAAGAGCTTGTAGGAGGTGACACCGTGCTCCTCCGGCAGGCGCGCGAGCTCCTCGAGGGTGCCGCCCTCGCGCAGGTCGGTGACGGCGATGTGGAAGCCGTTGTCGATCAGCGCCTTGCCTTCGCGCTTGGCGTGCCAGGCCTCGAGCGCCGCCCCGAAGGTCTGGCCTTTGCCCTGGATGCAGAAGTCGACATGCGTCGTCGTCCCGCCGAAGGCGGCGGCGGTGTGGCCCGACTCGAAGTCGTCGATCGTCGTCTCGCCGCGCCACGGCATCTCGAGATGCGTGTGCGGGTCGACCGCGCCCGGCAGCACGTACTTGCCCGACGCGTCGATCACCTTGTCGGCGGGCAGGTCGAGCGACTCGCCGATCAGGGAGATCCGCTCGCCCTCGATGAAGATGTCGGCGACGTAGTCATCCGCCGCGGTGATGACACGGCCACCCTTGATCAGCACGGACATGCGCTTCGCTCCTTTTGGTCGCTACAGCAGCCCCCGAGCCCGGGCGAGCCGGGCTCGGGGGCCTCACGCTACTTACTTGCCGCCCGCCGTCAGCTTCACGACGATCGGCTTCCAGCTGTTGCCGTTGACGTCCGCGCCCCCGGCCTTCAGGCTCGCGACGGCCTTTGCCGCGAGGTCGGTCCGGTAGGAACCGGTCGGCGCTTTCTTGATCACGCCGAACTGCTGCGCAATCTTGGCCGTCTGCGCGAACGCGGCCTTGTTCATGATGCCGATCCCGCCCGAGGCCGACGGCCAGATCAGCTTGTTCATCTCGTTCATCATCCACGTCTGGTGGCCCGCCGGGAGGGTGGGGCCTTCCTTCAGGGTCATCGAGACGCAGTCGGCCTGGTGGTCACGACAGTAGATCCAGCCCTTGAGCGACGCGGCGATGAACTTGACCGCGGTCGCCTGGTTGGCCGCGCTCGACAGCCACTTGCCGGTCGAGAAGATCCCGTCCTCCAGCATGCCCGTCCCGACGTTCTGCATCTTGATCACGTTCAGGTCGGACATTTGGTAGAGCTTGCCGGTCTTCGGGTTCTTCGACTCGAGCACCTGTGCGAGCTCGTTGTAGGTCATCGCCGACGCCGAATCGACCTGATGGTTCAGGAAGAGGTCCATCGTGAACGGCTGCTGCACGATCGTCACGCCCTTGTTCTGGGTGGGGTTCATGCCGTTCTTCGTCAGCGCGGCGAAGAGCTCGTATTGGTTGCCGCCGAGCCAGTTCGCCACCTTCTTGCCCCTCATCTTCGCGATCGTGTTGATCCCGCTCGATTTCCAGGTCAGCTGCGTCATGCCCGACCGGGCGACGACCTGCGCGACGTTCACGAGGTCGGTGCCCTTGTCGCGGGCCGCGAGCAGGCTCGGCAGCCAGTCGACGCCGAACTGCGCCAGCCCGGAGGCGACGACCTGCTCGGGGATGATGTTCGGGCCGCCGTTCTTCAGCGTCACGTTGAGCCCGGCGGCCTTGTAGAAGCCCTTCAAGCTCGCCGCGTAGTAGCCGGCGAATTGCGCCTGCGGCACCCACTTGAGTTGCAGCGTGATGTTCGTCAGCTTCGGCGCGGCGGACGCCCGCGTCGAGGCGCCGACGACAGCCGCGACCGATAGCGCGGCAACGAGCAGCGCGCTCACGAGCCAGCGTTTCCTCATCTGTGTCCTCCTCTTGGTTCTCTGGATTTGCGTTTTGGCCTGGGGGGTCGATTCTGAACCGATCCGTGCCCGTTTACGAGTTCCGCCCGTTCGGCGCCCAGCGGACGACGACGCGCTCCGTGGTCACAACCGCTGCGTAGAGCGACAGGCCGAGCAGCGAGGCAACGAGGATCCCTGCCCAGGCGCGGTCGAAGTTGAAGATGTTCGCGTCGGAGTTGATCAGGACGCCGAGCGAGTTGAACGAGCCGCCGAAGTACTCGCCGACGATCGCCCCGATCATCGCGAGGACGCTCGCGACCTTGAGCGCGGTGAACACGAACGGGAGCGCCGCCGGAACCCGCACGCGACGCCAGATCTCGAGCTCGCCGCAGGCGTACGAGCGCATCAGCTCGATCTGGCGCGGGCTCGCGCTCTGCAGGCCTCGCAGCGTGTTCACCATCACCGGCAGGAAGCAGAGGACGCCGGCGATCGCCATCTTCGAATGCGGNNGGTCGCGACCACCATGCCGAGCAGCGAGCCGCCGAAGAAGCCGCCGAGCGCCTCCTTGAACGTGTACCAGCCGGCCGGCCAGAGTGTGTGGCGCTCGTCCCAGAAGGTCGAGATGATCGCACCGGGCCTCGGCAGCAGGAACTGCTGGATGTGGAAGGCGCGAATCGCGAGGTCCCAGATCGCGATCGCACTCACGAAGACGACGATCGCCGGCAGCCAGTCGATCGAGCGGCGGATGCTCACTCGGCAGCCTCCCGGAGCAATTGCTCCTCCTCGGGCAGCAAGTGCTCGCCGCGCAGGCGCAGCAGCTCGCGCACCTGGGTGACGAGCTCGAAGAACCGCGGATCCTCCCGTGTCTCGGCCGTGCGCGGCGACTGCAGATCGATGTCGACCATGCCGGCGATCCGCCCGGGGCGCGGGCTCATCACGACGACGCGGGTCGAGAGGAAGACCGCCTCTGAGATCGAGTGGGTGACGAAGACGACGGTCGACGCGAGCTGCTGCCAGATTGCGAGCAGCTCCAGGTTCAGGCGCTCCCTCGTCATCTCGTCGAGCGCGCCGAACGGCTCGTCCATCAAGAGCAGCGCCGGTTCGAACGCCAGAGCGCGCGCGATCGCGACGCGCTGCTGCATGCCGCCCGAGAGCTGCCAGGGATGGTGGTCGCCGAAGTTCTGCAGCTCCACGAGCTCGAGCATCTCCTCGACCCGTGCCTTGCGGCGGGCGCGGTCCCAGCCGAGGAGCTCGAGCGGCAGCGCGATGTTCTTGCTGACGGTGCGCCACTCGAAGAGCACGGGATCCTGGAAGACGATGCCGTAGTCGTGGTCGTCGCGCGCCTGCCGCGCGGGCTTGCCGTTGATCGTGACCGTCCCCTGTGTGGGATCGATCAGGTCGCCGATCACGCGCAGGAGCGTCGACTTGCCGCAACCCGACGGGCCGATCAGCGAGACGAACTCCTTCGGCGCAAGCGTCAGGTCGATGTCCTGCAATGCGGTGACGTTGCCGCTCGGNNACTGCCTTCTCGGCCACGACGACGACGACGAAGAAGAGGATCCCGAGCATCGCGGCGATGATGTTCGTCGCCCACAGCTCCTGCGGCTCGATCGAGTAGTACTGGTTGAAGTTGATGATCGCGCCGCCGAGGCCCGACTGCAGCCCGGACGGGAGCTCGCCGATGATCGCGCCGACGACGCTCGCCGTCGCGGCGATCCGCAGCGCCGAGAAGACATACGGCAGCGACGCCGGCACGCGGAGCTTCCAGAGCACGGTCCACCTGCTTGCGGCGTAGGTGCGCATCAAGTCGAGCGCGTGTGCGTCTGCCGACTGGAGGCCGCGCAGCGTGTTGATCACCACGGGGAAGAACGTCAGGTACGCGGCGATCACGGCGACCGCGCCCCAGCCCTGCATGTTCGCGGGCAGCTTGGGATTTACCCAGACCACGACCATCGGCGCGATCGCGAGGATCGGGATCGTCTGGCTCGCGACGATGTAGGGCAAGAAGCCGCGCTGGAGCGGCCGCGAATGGACGAGTGCGACGCCGAGCGCGAAGCCGATCACGGCGCCGAGCGCGAAGCCGGCGATCGCCTCCTTGGCGGTGAACGCGGCCTTGTGTAGCAGCAGGGTGATCAGCGGGGGCTGGTTGACCTGCGCGGGCTGGCCAAAGGCCTTGGCGATCGTCCAGACGTGCGGCATCGACGTGTCGGTGACGGCGAACGGCCACGTCCAACCCGCCGAGGTCCAGAGCCACCGGTAGAGCTCCCAGAGAACGAGGAGCGCCGCGACGAGCACGAGCACCGCAAGCGAGCGGCCGGCGGCGCGCTTGACGGATGCCTTCTTCACAGGCGACGTCTTATCACGGTTTAGGATTGCTGTCGTGGCTCTGGAACCAGCACGCACGGTCGCCGAACTCGAGGAGCTGCGCGCGCTCACGGGCGACGAAAACGGCGCCCAGCGCGTTGCCTGGACGAGCACGTGGGAGCAGGCACGGGACTTCCTGCGGGCCAGGGTCGAAGGCACCGGCGCGGTGGAGGAGATCGACGAGGCAGGCAACCAGTGGTTCACGCTGCGCGGTGCGTCCGACCGCGCGTTGCTGATCGGCGGCCACCTGGACTCGGTGCCGAACGGCGGCTGGCTCGACGGCTGCCTGGACGTCCTGGCCGGGGTGGAGGTGCTGCGGCGGATCGCCGCGGAGGGCGAGCCGCCCGTGACGGTGCGCTTGGTGTCGTGGGCCGACGAGGAGGGCGCGCGCTTCGGCCGCTCGCTCTTCGGCTCGTCGGCGGCCGCCGGGTCGATGCGCGACCAGGACGAGCTGCGCGCGCTGCGGGACCGTGACGGGATCGCNNTCGAGCTGCACATCGAGCAGGGGCCGGTGCTCGAGGCGATGGACATCCCGCTCGGCGTCGTGCTCGGGACGTTCGGCGTCGAGCGCTCGCGCTTCACGTGGCGCGGACAGGCCGCGCACGCCGGGTCGACGCCGATGGACAAGCGCCGCGATGCGCTCGCCGGCGCGGCGAAGCTCGCGCTCTACATTCGTGAGATCGCCGCCGAAGTCGGTGGCGGCGCGGTGTGCACCTCCGGCGGTGTCGTCACGAAGCCGGGGATCGTCACCTCGGTCGTCGAGACCGCCGAGCAGCTGCTCGACCAGCGCCATCTCGAGGCGGATTCGCTCGCGCGGATGCTGCAGATGGCGAAGGACGCGGCGAACCGCTTCGCCGCCGAGGAGAACATCGAGGTCGAGTGGGAGCGGATCTGGAACATCGAGCCGATCCTCTTCGACGAGACGCTGATCGGTTTCGCCGATGAGGCGATTCGTGAAGTTTCCGGGACGTCGCACAGGCTCCCGTCGGGCCCGCTGCACGACGCGGCGGAGGTCTCGCGCGCGGGGATCCCGACGGTGATGCTGTTCGTGCAGAGCCTGCGCGGCCTGTCGCACACGAAGCTCGAGGACACGAAGCGCGAGCACCTGGAGCAGAGCGTCGAGGCGCTCGACAAGCTCGCGTCGAAGACGCTCGCCTGGCTCGCATAGTTCGCACCCGTCTGAGCCGGCTCAGACGCGGCTCAGGCCGCGGTCACCGGGTTGCGCAGCACGCCGATTCCCTCCACCTCGACCTCGACGACGTCACCCCGCTGCAACGACACCTTCGGGTCGCGCGCCCAGCCGACGCCCGGTGGCGTCCCGGTGAGGATCAGGTCGCCGGGCTCGAGCGTGAAGACGTTCGACACGAAGGCGACGAGGAACGGGACGGAGAAGATCAGGTCGCTCGTCGAGCCATCCTGCAGCACCTCGCCGTTCAACCGTTGCACGACGCGCAGGCCGGAGCCGTCACCGAGCTCCGACACCGGAACGAGCCGGTCGCCGAGCGGGCAGAACGTGTCGAACCCCTTCGCGCGCGTCCACTGGCTCTCGGAGTACTGGATGTTCCGCGCCGAGACGTCGTTTGCCGCGCGGTAGCCGCGCACGTGGTCGAGCGCGTCGCCGATCGCGATCCGATGGCCGCCGCGCTCGATCTCCACCGCAAGCTCCGCCTCGGCGTCGACGTGCGTCGCCTCGGGCGGGATCACGATCGAGTCGCCCGGCCCGATCAGGGTGTTCTCGAACTTGCCGAAAAGCAGCGGCTCCGTGGGTGGATCGTCGCCCAACTCGGCCGCGTGCTCGGCGTAGTTTTTGCCAACGCAAATGATCTTCACTCCTTGATCTTGACGGAGTAGGCTGACCGGCGTGGCATTGACCTTCGGCGTCACCGTACTGCCCGACCCTCCGTACAGCCGGATGATCGAGCTGATCCAGTTCGCGGAGGCGCGCGGCTTCCAGTACGCCTGGACGTACGACTCGCACGTGCTCTGGCAGGAGTCGTTCCCGGTGTTGGCGCTGGCCGCCGACCGCACGTCGACGATCAAGCTCGGCCACATGGTCACCAACCCAGGCACACGCGAGCCAACGGTGCTCGCAAGCGCCTACGCAACACTCCACGACATCTCGAACGGCCGGATGATCATGGGCATCGGCCGCGGCGACTCGGCGCGGCGCTACATCGGGCAGCAGCCGGTGAAGGTCGCCGAGTTCGAGGAAGCGCTGAAGATGATCAAGCCGTTCATGAACGGCGAAGAGGTCAACTGGAACGGGACCGACCTGCAGCTGAAGTGGGTCCGGCCGGAGCTGCCCGAGATCGAGATGCACGTCGCCGGCTACGGGCCGAAAGCGCTCGCGGTCGCGGGACGCCAGGGCGACGGCGTGATCATCCAGCTCGCCGACCCCGACATCATCCAGTGGATCATGGACACAGCGCGCCGCGCCGCCGAAGAGGCTGGTCGCGACCCCGCCGCGCTCAAGTGCATCGTCAGCGCGCCGAGCCACGTCACCGACGACCTCCAGGACGCGCGCGAGCAGGTGCGCTGGTTCCCGGCGATGGTCTCGAATCACGTGCAGGACCTGATCGACCGCTACGGCACCGACGGGAGCTCGGTTCCGAAGGCGCTCACCGACTACGTGCAGGCGCGCAAGTTCTACGACTACGACGAGCACTCGCGCGTCGGCGCGAAGCACGGCGAGTTCGTCACCGATGAGATCTGCGACCGCTTCTGCGTGATCGGCAACGTCGAGCAGTGCGCAGAGAAGTTGCGCGAGCTCGAGGAGATCGGCGTCGACCAGTTCAACGTCTACCTCATGACGCACGGGCAAGAGGAGACGTTGCAGGCCTACGGGGACGACATCATCCCCGGGCTCGCCGGTGTGAACGCGTAGGTCCAGGGTCGAATCAGGGTCGTATCCCTATGGCGGTACCGACGCCGTCGCCGGTAGCCTCGGGCGCATGAACACAAACGGGGCAGTTGTGAACGCGACCGACGTCACGCGCCGCTACGGCGAGGGCGAGGCCGCCGTCGACGCCCTCCGCGGCGTCTCGCTGGCGGTTGCGCCGGGCGAGCTGGTCGCGGTGATGGGGCCGTCGGGATCCGGCAAATCCACGCTGATGCACATCCTCGCCGGGCTCGACAAACCCACCTCGGGCGAGGTGTGGGTCGACGGCGAGTCGATCACCTCGATGGGCGACACGGAGCTCACAAAGCTCCGGCGGCGCAGCATCGGCTTCGTCTTCCAGTTCTTCAACCTCCTGCCGATGCTCAACGCGGAGGAGAACGTCGTGCTGCCGCTCTCGATCGCCGGCGAGAAGCCGGACAAGCAGTGGCTGGACGAGCTGATGGCAAAGACCGGACTGCGCGATCGGCGCACGCACCGGCCCTCCGAGCTCTCGGGCGGCCAGGCGCAGCGGGTCGCGATCGCGCGAGCGCTCGTCTCGCGGCCTGCGATCGTCTTCGCCGACGAGCCCACCGGCAACCTCGACTCGAAGACGAGCGGCGAGATCCTGCAGCTCATGCGGGACTCGGTCGACACCCTCGGGCAGACGACGGTGATGGTCACGCACGAGTCCCGCGCCGCGGCGATCGCCGACCGCGTGCTCTTCCTCGCGGACGGGCTGATCGTCGACGAGCGCAAGGACATATCGGCGGCCGACGTCGTGTCGCTCATGCAATCGCTCGACAGCTGATGCTCCAGGTCGCTCTCAAAGGGCTCGCCGGACGGAAGCTGCGGGCGTTCCTGACCGGCTTCGCGATCGTGCTCGGCGTTGCGATGGTCAGCGGCACGTTCGTGCTCACGGACACACTGAAGGCCGGGTTCGGCGAGATCTTCACGAGCGTCTACAAGTCGACCGACGCCGTGATCACCGGCCGGAGCGCGATCGGCAACGGCAACAGCGGCAACATCGCCCCGTCTCTGCCCGCCTCGCTGCTCGCCAAGGTCAGGAGCCTGCCCGACGTGGCCGCGGTGCAGGGCGGCGTCAGCGACCAGGCGCAGCTCGTCGGCCGCGACGGCAAGGTGATCTCGAACGGATTCGCTCCCGGCCTCGCGTTCAGCGTGAACACCAAGGGGACGCAGCAGTTCAACCCGCTCGTGCTCGTCTCCGGCAGCTGGCCGCGCGGATCGCACGAGATCGCGATCGACCAGAGCACGGCCGACAAGCAGCACTTCGCCGTCGGCAACACGATCGGCGCGGTCGCGCGCGGGCCGGTTCAGCAGTATCGGATCACCGGGATCGTCAAGCTCGGCAACGTCTCGTCGATCGGCGGCGCGACGATGGCGATCTTCGACCTGCCGACGGCTCAGACGATCTTCGGCAAGGAGGGCAAGCTCGACGGAATCGACGTCGCCGCGAAGCAGGGGATCTCGCCCGCGAAGCTCGTCGCGGAGATCAAGCCGATCCTGCCGCGCATCGCGCAGGTGCGCAGTGGCACCCAGCAAGCCGCGAAGCAGGTGCAGGACACGAGCGCCGCCACGAGCTTCCTGCAGAAGTTCCTGCTCGCCTTCGGAGGGATCGCCCTGTTCGTCGGCATCTTCGTGATCGCCAACACGCTGTCGATCACGATCGCTCAGCGTGCGCGCGAGTTCGGCACGCTGCGCACGCTCGGCGCAACCCGGCGGCAGGTGATGACCTCGGTGATCGTCGAGGGCGGGGTGATCGGCGTGCTCGCCTCCGTCTCGGGCCTCTTTATCGGGCTCGGGATCGCCAAGGGCCTGGAGGCGCTCTTCGTCTCGTTCGGCATCGACCTGCCGCACGGCAACACCATCTTCGCGACGCGCACGGTGATCGTCTCGCTCGTCGTCGGAACCGTGGTGACGGTGCTCGCCAGCCTGCTGCCCGCGCTCCGCGCGACGCGGGTCGAACCGATCGCAGCGGTCCGCGAGGGCGCGCTTCCGCCGTCCCGCCTCACCCGCTTCGGCATCCCCGCCGCTGCCGGGACGATGGCGGTCGCGATCGCCCTCCTGCTCTTCGGCGGGCTGGCCAAGGGCGCGACCGGGACCGAGCGCCTGCTCGCGATCGGCCTCGGTGTCGTCGCGAGCTTCATCGGGATGGCGCTGGCCGCACCGCGCTTCGTGCCGCCGCTCGCCTCGACCCTCGGCTGGCCCGGAGCCCACGTCGGCGGCGTCTCCGGATCGCTGGCCCGCGAGAACGCGATGCGCAACCCCGCGCGGACCGCGTCGACTGCGGCGGCCCTGATGATCGGGCTCGCGCTGGTCACGGCGGTCGGCGTGCTCGCCTCGGGGATCAAGGCGACGTTCGAGCACGCGGTCGACACGCAGTTCCTCGGCGACTACGCCCTCACCTCCGAGAACGGCTTCACGCCGACCGGCGTCGCCTCCGAAAACGCCGTGCGGAAGGTGCCGGGCGTCCAGGTCGTCTCGGGCGTCCGCGCCGGCGAGGCCCGCGCGTTCGGCAGCCACATCAACGTCACCGGTGTCGAGCCGAACGTCGGCCGGGTGATCAAGATCACCTGGGTCTCCGGCGGGCCCGGCGTGCCGGCGGCGCTCGGCCGGGCCGGCGCCTTCGTCAGCTCGACCTACGCGAAGGATCATCACCTGGCGCTGGGCTCGCGGCTGCCGATCGAGCTCCCCACCGGGCAGACCGTCCCGCTGGCCGTGCAGGGCGTCTTCAAGGCTCCGAACGGCGGGTCCCCGTTCGGCAACGTGACCATCTCGACCAGCCTCTTCGACCGCATCTACCAGGAGCCGCAGAACGTCTTCGCGTTCGTCGACATGGCAGGCGGCGTGTCGCCCGCGAACACGGGTGCCCTCACCTCGGCCCTGGCATCGTTCCCAGACGCGAAGGTGCAGACCGAGTCGGCGTTCAAGAAGCAGCAGGAGTCCGGCATCAACGTGTTCCTGAACCTGCTCTACGTCCTGCTCTCGCTTTCGATCCTCGTCAGTCTGTTCGGAATCGTGAACACGCTCGTCCTCTCGGTCTTCGAGCGCACACGTGAGCTCGGCATGCTGCGCGCCGTCGGGATGACCAGGCGCCAGACGAGACGGATGATCCGGCACGAGAGCGTCGTGACCGCTCTGATCGGCGCGTCGCTCGGGATCCCGCTGGGTGTCGGGCTGGCGCTGCTCGTCGGGGAAGCGCTCGGCTCGTTCACGATCGCGATCCCGTGGGGCACGTTGATCGTCTTCGTGATCGCCGCGATCATCGCCGGGCTGCTCGCCGCGATCTTCCCGGCCAGGCGCGCTGCGCGGCTGAACATCCTCGCAGCGCTGCAGTACGAATGACCGACTAGGGCAGAAGGTCGAACTCGCGGCCGACCGCGACGAAGGCGGCGAGCGCACGATCGAGGTGCTCGGGCTCGAGGGCCGCCGACATCTGGACGCGCACGCGCGCCGTTCCCTCCGGCACGACGGGGAAGCCGAAGCCGGTCACGAAGACGCCGTGGTCGAGCAGCCGCTCCGAGAAGCGGATCGCGACGGCTGTCTCGCCGAGCACGATCGGGATGATCGCGGACTCGCCCGGGATCGGCGCGAAGCCCGCTTCGATGAGCATCGCCCGGAACCGGCGGGTGTTCGAGCGCAGCCGCGCCACGAGCGAGGGGTCGTCACGGAGCGCATGAATGGCGGCGAGCGCGCTGCAGGCCACCGTCGGCGGCAGCCCGTTCGAGAAGAGCTGCGGGCGGGAGCGCTGCGCCAGAAGCTCGCAGACGTCCGCGCTCGCGGCGACGTAGCCGCCGGCGGCTCCGCCGAGCGCCTTGCCGAGCGTCCCGGTGACGATGTCGATCTCGCCGCGCAGCCCGAAGTGCTNNAGCCCGACGATCTCGGGCAGCCGTGCCAGGTCGCCCTCCATCGAGAAAACGCCGTCGGTGATCACGAGCTTGCGCTGGCCCGGCTCGCAGACGGCGAGCTCGCGCTCGAGCGCCTCCAGGTCGGAATGGGGGTAGATCGCCTTGCGCGCCGGCTTGGCGAGGCGGATCGCGTCGACGATCGACGCGTGGTTCAGCGCGTCGGAGAGGATCACTGTGTGCTCGTCGGTGAGTGTCGGCACGAGTGCTTCGTTCGCGTTCCAGCAGGAGACGTAGCTCAGCGCCGCCTCGCTGCCCGACAGGTCCGCGAGCGCGCGCTCGAGCTCGATGTGCGGCTCGAACGTGCCGCAGATGAAGCGCACCGACGCGGTCCCCGCGCCGTAGCGGCGCAGCCCTTCGATGCCCGCCTCGACGACGCGCGGGTCGTTCGCCAGGCCGAGGTAGTTGTTGGACGAGAGCACGATCACTTCGCCGCGCCCAGCCATCTCGACCACGGGCCCCTGCGGCGAGAGCAGCGTGTTGAAGTGCTTGAACGTGCCGGCCGCGCGCAGCCCGTCGAGCTCCGCGCCGAAGGCCCTGGTGAGGCTCACCGGTGGACCCAGCTCCCGAGGCCGCTCAGGATCGGCTCGTGTTGCGCTGCGTGGGTGGGCGTCGCGTGGACGAGCGGCATCGCCGGCTCGCCGCCCGGGTGCAGCACGATCTTGCACGCGTTTCCCGACTCGAGCTCGGCGAACGCGACCTCGAACTCGGTGAGCGGGTACTGGTGGGTGACGAGCGGGCGCAGATCGACGACGCCGTGCTCGAGCAGCCAGCGCGTCCGGTACCAGGTGGCGAACACCTCACGGCCGTTCACCGCGGTCACGTGCAGGTTCTTGAAGATCAGCGACTCGGCGATGTCGAGCTCGACGGGCGAGCTGGGGATGCCGAAGAGGACCACGTCGCCGCCGTTGCGGACGATGCGAAAAGCGTCCCGGACTGCGCCGGGCGCGCCCGACATCTCGAAGACGACGTCAAGTCCCGCGCCTTCGTTGGCGTCGTGGAACCAGCCAGAGACGTCGGCGACCTCGTTGACGTTCGCGACCTGTGCGCCGAGCGTCTCGGCGAGCGAGAGGCGGAACGGAACGTGATCCGAGGCGAGCACGCGCCCGGCGCCCGATGCGCGCGCGATCGCGATCGTGAAGAGCCCGACCGGCCCGCAGCCGAGCACCGCGACGGTGCGGCCCGGCAGATCCTGCGTCGATGTCGCGAACACGGCGTTCCCGAACGGCTCCTGCAGCGTCGCGATCTCCGGTGGCAGCTTCTCGCGGTCGTTCTGCCAGATCACCGACTCCGGCACGACGACAAACTCGGCAAAGGCACCGTCGCGGTCGACACCGAGGATCTGCGTGTGCTCGCACATGTGCGCGCGGCCGGTGCGGCAGTCGAAGCACATTCCGCACGTGACGTGGCTCTCGGCTGACACGTAGTCGCCGCGGACGATCGTGCGCACGTCTTCGCCCACCTCGACGACGGTGCCGGCGAACTCGTGACCGAGCGTCAGCGGCGGCTTGATGCGCGCCTTCGCCCAGTCGTCCCATCTGAAGATGTGGAGGTCGGTGCCGCAGACGCTCGCCGCCTCGACCTGCACGAGCACGTCGTGCGGGCCCGGCTCGGGGATCGGGATCCGGTCGAGCACGAGTCCCGGCTCGCGGCTCAACTTGCGGATCGCCCACATCGTCTCCACGGGGGCAGGATCGCGTCCCTCGGCCGGGCGGCCATCAGACCCGACGCGGATCGCGTCTAGGTGGTTTCCCCGATGATGGCGGCCCGCGCGGCCCGCACGATCCGTGCGTGGCCCCACCTCCCTACAAGATCAAGGTCGTCGAGCCGATCCGGTTGCCCGATGCGGCCGAGCGCCGCCGGGCGATCGTCGCGGCGGGCTTCAACACGTTTCTGCTCCGTGCCGACGACGTCTACATCGATCTGCTGACCGACAGCGGCACGTCGGCGGTGTCGCAAGAGCAGCGGGCGGCGATGGAGCTCGGCGACGAGTCGTACGCCGGCTCGCGCAGCTTCTACCGGCTCGAAGAGGCGATGCGCGAGGTGTATGGATGGCGGCACCTCATTCCCACGCACCAAGGACGCGGCGCTGAGCATCTGCTTGCGCGCGTGCTCGTGCAGCCGGGACAGCTCGTGCTGTCGAACCTCTACTTCACGACGTCACGCGTGCACGCCGAGCTGGCCG
>PLDP01000109.1 GCA_003136795.1 Actinomycetota bacterium | reverse complement strand
ACTCGCGCATCAGCGCGTCGAACCGCTCCCACTCGAGCGAGTACGTGCGCTTCGCCTTGCCGGGCTTCCAGTCGACGGAGCCGCGGCTGATCTTCAGCTGTCCGAGCCGCTCGCCGTCCTGCTCGACGATCACCTTGATGTCGACGTTCCCGACCGGCAGCTCGTGGTCGATCTTCAACCCGACTGAGTGCGCCATCTCGCGAGTCTATGCTGCCTGGCGTGCCGGTCACGGAGACGTTCGAGCAGCTCTTCAAGGCGATCCTGGAGGACCGCGACGTCGACGCGTTCATGGACTGCTGGGCAGGCGACGACGACGTCACCATGTGGGGCTCGGACCTGCACGAGCGGGCCGTCGGCCGCGATGCGATTCGCGCACTCGGCACGCAGATCGCCGGCTCGCAGCACGTGCTTCGCTTCGAGTGGGAGGAGCTGCGCGCCCACGACGAAGGCGACACCGGCTGGCTGAACGCCTCCGGGTCGCTCACCGTCGACGACGGCGAACGCCGCGACTACCGGCTGACCGCCGTCTTCGTCCGCCGCGACGGCCGCTGGCGCTGGCACACGTTCAGCGGTTCCATCCCAGACTGACCCGCGTCGGGCTCATCTGAGCCGGGCGATCGCCGCTGCGACGCGTCCCGGGGCTTCGAGCATCGAGAGATGGCCGGCGCCCGGCACCACGACGACCGCCGCCTGCAGGTCGTGCGCGGTCTGCCGGCCGGACGACAGCGAGTCGACCGCGTCGTTGCTGCCCCAGATGACGAGCGCCCGCACGTTGATCGCGCGGAGCTGCGCCGGCGTGAACCCGGGGAGGCCGTTCTCGGCGATCCCCTGCAGCGCCTTGCGGGCGTCCTGCGCGCGGAACGGATTCGTCCAGGGGTCGATCACCGCTGCGTCGAGCTTCGGATGCGTCGGCCCGTACGCGTTCTTCAGGAGCCGCTTCACGACCCAGTCGATGCCGGGGAGCACGCGGTAGAGCGTCGTGAAGAACGGCGAGTGCGCGAGCGCCACGCGCACGAGGCGCGGCGGGCCGCCGCTCGAGAGCGCATCGCCGTCGACCAGCACCGCGCTGGAGGCGACACCGCGGCGGGCCTCCTCGAGCGCGATCGCCGCGCCGAGCGAGTGGCCGGCGACGATCGGCTTTTGGAGATGCAGCGCCTGGATGAACCGCTGCACCTGGTCGCCCCAGCCCTTGAGCGTCCACGGTCCCTTGCGCACCGTGTAGCCGAAGCCGTCCAGGTCGAGCGCGTAGACGTGGAAGCCGGCGGCGGCGAGGCGCGGCCCGACGGCGGCCCAGACGAACGACGGCTCGAGGAACCCGCCCACGAGCACCACGGGGCGTCCCTGCGAGCCCCACTCGCGGTAGGCCGTGCCGTCGACGAACTTCCCCTGCCACAACTTTGCGACCGGCACGTTCGGGTCGGAGGTGGCGAGGTTGTAGACGACCGAGGCCGCCGTGACGAGGAGGACGAGGCCGAGGACGACGGTCAGGAGGGTGCGCAGGATCCGCATCACGCCACCATACGAGCACGTGCGAGGGCGGAAACCGGTGGCGCCGCAGGGCCGTCGATCTCCGCCTTTGCACGTACTGCCCTCTTGAGACCCCCGGCCGCCGCAGGCCGGGCCGCAGTTGCGTGTCCCAAGAAGTAATTCGGACTATGAAACGGCCTAGTAGGAGTTGCGGCCACGCTACGTATGAATTCGGTTAGAGGCCGAAAGCCGCTATTCGGCGGCCGATCGCGTGGCCCTGGTCTTCCTGCAGGAAGTGGCCCGCGCCCTGGACGGGCGGATCGAGCTCGGCGTTCGGGAGGAGCTCCGCCATCACCTCCGCGGCGCGGCGCGAGAAGATCGGATCGCTGTCGGAGAAGAGGACGAGCGCCGGCCGGTCGAACGAGCGCAGCTCCTCCCGCACCTCGAGCATCCGCGGCGCGTTCGGGTGGTCGGACGAGGTCGGCACCTGCTCGGGGAACTGCACGATCCCGACTCGCGACTCGGGCACGGGGAACGGCGCGTCGTAGGCGGCGATCACCTCGTCGGTCACCGGCTGCACGAGCGAGAGGCGAACGAGCTGGCCCGCGACGATCTCCGTGCCGACGCGGCGCATGAACGCCTGGAAGCGCAGCCACTCCTCGCTCGGCGCCCGCGCGCCGATGCCGGTGTTGAGGACGACGAGGCGCGCGATCCGCTCCGGGTGCTCGACGGCGAAGCGGAACCCGATCGGGCCGCCCCAGTCCTGCACGACGAGCGTGATCTGCTGCAGGTCGAGCTCCTCCGCGACGCGCGCGATCGACTCGACGTGGCGGTCGTAGGTGTAGAACCCCGGGTCGGTCGGCTTGTCGGAGCGGCCGAAGCCGAAGTAGTCCGGCGCGAGGCAGCGACGGGAGCCGACGAGCTCCGGAATGATCTTGCGGTAGAGGAACGCCCACGTCGGCTCGCCGTGGAGGAGCAGCACCGGGTCGCCCGCGCCCTCGTCGAGGTAGTGCATCCGCAGGCCGTCCTGCTCGAGATAGCGCGGCTCGTAGGCGTAGCCGGGCAGGTTGTCGAAGCGCTCCTCGGGCGTGCGGTAGGTCTCGATCGGGCGAGCCTATTACGCAGAAATCACCGATGCGGTTTTTCACACCGGCACGCAGCCTCCGCGATGTGAGCGCCCTCGACCTGGCCCGCTGGCAGTTCGCGATCACCACGCTCTACCACTTCCTGTTCGTCCCGGTGACGATCGGGCTGGTCTGGTTCGTCGCCGCGTTCCAGACGGCGTGGCACAGAACGCACGACGAGCGCTGGCTTCGCCTGACGCGCTTCTTCGGGAAGCTCTTCCTGATCAACTTCGCGCTCGGCGTCGTCACCGGCATCGTCCAGGAGTTCCAGTTCGGGATGAACTGGTCGGCGTACTCCAAGTACGTCGGCGACATCTTCGGCGCGCCGCTCGCGATGGAGGGCCTGGCGGCGTTCTTTCTCGAGTCGACGTTCCTCGGCCTTTGGATCTTCGGCTGGGATCGCCTGAAGCCGAAGGTGCACCTCGCCACCATCTGGATCGTCGCGATCGGGACGACCGCGTCGGCCTACTTCATCCTCGCAGCGAACTCCTGGATGCAGCACCCGGTCGGCTACAAGCTGAACCCGGTCACGCATCGCGCCGAGATGACGTCGATCGCGCAGATCCTCACCAACTCGACGCTGATCCGCGCCTTCGGCCACACGATCGCGGCTGCCGCGCTGACGGGGTCGATGCTCGTGCTCGGGGTCGCGGCCTGGCACCTGCGGAAGCGCCCGGGTGACGCGCTCTTCGGTGTCGTCGCGCGGATCGCGCTCTGGGCGACGCTCGTCGCAGCGTTCTCGACCGTGCTGCTCGGCCACACGCAGGCACAGCTGATGACGAAGCAGCAGCCGATGAAGATGGCCGCCGCGGAGGCGCTGTACCAGACGAAGACCGGCGCGCCCTTCTCGCTCTTCGACATCGGCTCGTGGCAACGGCGCCCGACCAAGTCGCTCGTCTCGATCGCGATCCCGCACGGGCTCTCGATCCTCGCCGACAACTCCTGGAACGCGAAGGTGCAGGGGATCAACGACATCCAGGCCGCCTACGTCGCGAAGTACGGCCCCGGCGACTACCGGCCGATCGTCGGCGTCGACTACTGGAGCTTCCGCATCATGAGCGGGCTCGGCTTCCTCGCCCTGCTGATCGCAGCGGCGGGGCTCTGGCTGGCGCGTGCCCCGGGCCGGCTGGAGCGCTCGGGCCGCTACCTGCGCGTCGCGGTGTGGGCGATCGCGCTGCCGCTCGCCGCCAACCTCGCCGGCTGGATCTTCACCGAGATGGGCCGGCAGCCGTGGGTCGTCCAGGGCCTGCTGCTGACCAAGAATGCCGTCTCGCCGACCGTCGGTCCCTGGTCGGTCGGGCTGACGCTCGCCGGGTTCACAGCCCTCTACGGCGTGCTCGCCGCGGTCGAGGGCCTCCTGATGATCCGCGCCGCGCAGGCCGGCCCCGAGCCGGAAGGCACCTACCCCGCACCGGCCGACGGCGCCCCGATCACGCTGCCCGCCCTCACCTACTGATGCTCGCCGCCATCGCCACCCACGGTTACTGGAACCTGCAGTCCTTCTGGTTCCTCCTGATCGCGATCCTCTGGATCGGTTACTTCGTCCTCGAAGGCTTCGACTTCGGCGTCGGCATCCTCCAGCGCTTCGTCGGCCGCACGGAGGAAGAGCGGGGCACGCTCCAGCACACGATCGGGCCGGTCTGGGACGGCAACGAGGTCTGGCTCATCGTCGCCGGCGGCGCCACGTTCGCCGCGTTCCCCGTCTGGTACGCGACACTCTTCTCCGGCTTCTACCTTGCGCTCTTCCTCGTGCTCGTCGGGCTGATCGTGCGCGGCGTCGCGATCGAATACCGCAACAAGCAGAGCGATCCTCGCTGGCGTCGCCGCTGGGACACGCTGCTCGCCGTCTCGAGCGCCGTTCCGGCCCTCCTCTGGGGCGTCGCGTTCGCGGACTTCATCAACGGCGTGCCGATCGACTCAGGCGGCACGTTCACGGGCAACCTGCTCAACCTGCTCGGGCCCTACGCACTGCTCGGCGGGCTCACCACTCTCGCACTGTTCACGTTCCACGGAGCGCTGTTCCTGACGCTGCGCCTCCGTGGCGAGCTCGAGCAGCGCGCACGGCGCGCAGCCTTCTCCCTGGCTGCGCCCGCCGCGCTGCTCGTGCTCGGGTTCCTCATCTGGACGTATGTGAACGCCGTCGACGCGCACGAGAAGGGCATCGTCCCCGGCATCGTCCCGATCGCAGCGATCGTGCTGCCCTTCGTCGCCGGGACGCTCGTGCGCGCCGGCCGCACCGGCTACGCCTTTGCGGCGACCGCGTTCTCGATCGTGCTGCTCACGGCGACGATCTTCCTCAACCTGTACCCGCGCGTGCTCGTGTCGAGCACCGACAAGGCGTACAGTCTGACGATCTTCTCGACGAGCTCGTCCCACTACACGCTCACCGTCATGTCGGTCGTCGCCGTCGCGCTCACGCCGGTCGTTCTGGTCTACCAGGCCTGGACCTACTGGGTGTTCCGTGCGCGGCTCGGTGAGGAGAGCTCGCCGCTCGACGCGCTCGCCCGCTCGCCTCTCGGCAACCGCTAGTGCGCCCGCTCGACCCGAGGCTCGTGCGGGAGGTTCCCGCGGTCCGCCGGTACCTCGGCGCCTGCGGCGTGCTCGCTCTCGCCTCGGCGGCGACGATCGTCGCGCAGGCGGCGCTGCTCGGACGCATCGTGGCCGGAGCGTTCCTCGGGCACGAGGGCCTCGACACGCTCACCCGCCCGCTCGTCGCGCTCGCCGCCGTCTCCGTCGCACGCGGTCTGCTCGGCTGGGCGTTCGAGAGCGGCGGTTCGCTCGCGGCTGCGGCGACCTTGTCGGCGCTGAGGGGGCGCGTGCTCGCACAGCTTGTCCGCGCGCGCCCGGGCGGGCTCGGCGGGCTGCGCTCAGGCGAGGTCGCGGGGGCGGTGCTCGACGGCGCCGACTCGCTCGAGCCGTACTTCGCGCGCTTCCTGCCTCAGCTTGCACTTGCCCTCGTCGTCCCGCCGGTGCTCCTCGTCTGGGTGGCGTTGCACGACGTGATCTCGGCGGTCGTCCTGCTCGTCACCGTGCCGCTGATCCCGGTCTTCGGGATCCTGATCGGCAAGGCGACGCAACGCGCGACGATGCGCCGCTGGCGCGCCCTGTCCACGCTGTCGACGCACTTCGTCGACGTGGTCCGCGGCCTGCCGACGCTGCGGGCCTACCGCCGCGGAGCCGCGCAGACCGACGCGATCGCGACGTACACCGACGACTACCGCCGCGCGACCATGGCGACGCTGCGCATCGCGTTCCTGTCTGCGTTCGCGCTCGAGCTCGTCGCATCGATCGGCACCGCGCTCGTCGCGGTCGAGCTCGGGATCCGGCTCGTGCACGGCAGCGTCGCGCTCTCGCCGGCGCTTGCGATCCTCGTGCTCGCGCCGGAGCTGTACGCGCCGCTGCGCACCGCGTCGGCGCAGTTTCATGCGAGCGCGGACGGCCTCGCCGCAGCTGAGCGACTCTTCGAGCTGATCGACCTCGACGCGCCCGCTCTGGTCACGGGCGCGGCGCCCGAGCCCGGCTTGGTGCGTCTCGAACAGGTCGGCGTCTCGTATCCGGGGCGCGGGCGTGTGCTGGACGGCGTCGCGCTCGAGCTCGAGCCCGGCGAGCGCGTCGCGATCGTCGGCCCGAGCGGGGCCGGCAAGTCGACGCTGCTCGCGCTGCTGCTCCGCTTCCTCGACGCGGACGCCGGGCGTGTCACCGTCGCCGGAGTCGATCTCACCGCGGTCGACCCCGCCGCCTGGCGTCGCCGCCTCGCGTGGGTGCCGCAACGGCCGCTGCTGGAGCCCGGGAGCGTTGCCGACGCCGTGCGCCTCGGCGCGAGCACGGCCGCCAACTCCGAGGTCGTCGCGGCGCTCGTCGCTGCGGGCCTCGCCGTCCCGCTCGAAACCGACGTGCAGACGCTCTCGGCAGGCGAGCAGCGGCGGGTCGCGTTTGCCCGCGCCCTGCTTCGCGGTGCGCCGCTGCTGCTGCTCGACGAG
>PLDP01000112.1 GCA_003136795.1 Actinomycetota bacterium | reverse complement strand
CGAGCTGGGTCTTCAGCTCGGGCCGCAAGGAGTAGGCGACCAGCCCCCGCGCCGGGCCGCCGTGAATCCCCAGGCCGACGACGATGGCCGAGCCGTCCTTGGCTCCTGCGATGAACCGGTTGTGGTTGAGAACGGCACGGACGGCGCGGTCGCGGTCCGGCACCGTGTCACACGTGGTTTGGTTCGAGGTGCTCGCCGTCAGTAGCCGCCCATGCGTGTCGAAGGCGAACAGGGCCAGCCTGTGATTCGAGGAGAACGACGCCTCCCGCGCCTGCAGGGCGGCGAGGGTGTGCTCGTGCTGCAAGCTCTCGGCCGCCGAGACCGCCGTCCCGACGGCGAGATCTTCGGCATAGCGGCGAAACGCATGTTCCGACCGCCCGTTCAGGACCCCGACGACCGCGACGGCGGTGATCGCCGCGACGACCGCAAACGCCGCCGCGAGCCACCAGCGCATTCCGAACCGGATTCGCCTTCTGTCCATGCTCACATCATGGCGGAGCGCTTCCTCAAGGATTCTTGAACTCGCTCGAGCCCCTCCGTGCGCATCATGGATGCATGACATCCCTGTCTCACCAGAGAGCGGCGGCCCGCCCCTGGGGCTTCCTCACCTCGCACGCCCTCACGCTCGTCGAGGTCACGAGGACGCCGGATGCGACCGTCCGGGAGCTCGCCGAGCGGACGAACCTGACCGAGCGCCAGATGCACCGTTTGCTCGACGATCTGGTCGCGACCGGCTATGTGTCGCGCACCCGCGTCGGGCGGCGCAATCGCTACAGCATCGACCCGTCGCGCCCGATGCGCCACCCCTCGCTGGCCCACCACCGGGTCGGCCAGCTGCTCGGCGCCCTCAGCTCATAGAACGCGGCGGGGGCGCGGCCAGGCCGCGCCCCCGCTTGCGGGCCACTCTTGCCTACGTACAGGCCCCGGAGACAATGTCTGCGGACGGGCCGTCCTTGTTGAAGACCGCGGTACCGACGGTGGACTGGATGCAGTACCCCGTCGCCGTTGCGTGTTGCACGATGATGTGCTTGATGCCGGCGTCGTAGGACGCCTGCAGGACAGCCGACGTCGCGCCCGTGTAGCCGGCGTGGTCGGCGGCGTAGGCCTCAATGCCGGGGATTGCCGCACTCACGTTTGCCTGGGCGGCCGCGGTGTTGGCGCGGTCCTTGAACTTGAGGTACGACGGGATCGCGATCGCGAGCAGGATCCCGAGGATGATGATCACAACGAGCAGCTCGATCAGGGTGAACCCCTCTTCGCGCTGCAGTCTTTTCCGCAAATTCTCGAACATGCCTCTCGACTCCCTTTCTGCAGGGGTAGAGAGGTTCAACCGGTGACGCGGGTATCGTCGTGCCGGCCGCGCCGCCCTACCCTCATTTGAGGGATTTGCCATCCCTCACCGCATGGGAGGCCCGAACCTCAAGGCTTCTTGCAGGAATTTGGCACGCGACCGGCCGATGATTGGACGCAGGACGGAGGCGCCCGTTCGTTAGCTCGGAGGTTCGACCGGTAGAAGTTCCCGATGAACGCCACGCGCCAGGGGTCATCGCATTTCTTTCCCACACCGAGGGCTCTCCGAGCGGGGGCCCCTCGGTGTGGGAATAGAGGAAACTGAGCGGGATGAGCGCTACCACCGCTGCTCCGGAAGTCGTCCACCTCACGGTCCCCGAGCGCATCGCTCTCGGACGCGCGGCGCGGAAAGAGACCGCCCGGAGCGACCATGCGACGCTCGCCGTGCAGGCGAGCCGCGATCCGATCGGCCTGCTCGAAGCGCAGGCCGCGCCGCGGGTACAGGAGCTGCTGCCGATTCGGTACGGCCGCATGCTCGCCTCGCCCTTTGCGTTCTACCGTGGCGCGGCCGCGATCATGGCGAGCGACCTCGCGACGGCACCGCGCACCGGGCTGCAGGCACAGCTCTGCGGCGATGCGCACCTGCTCAACTTCGGCGGCTACGCCTCGCCGGAGCGGACGCTCGTCTTCGGGATCAACGACTTCGACGAGACGCTGCCCGGCCCGTTCGAGTGGGATGTGAAGCGACTCGCGACGAGCACCGAGATCGCTGCGCGCGACCGCGGGTTCGGACGCTCCGACCGCCTTGCGGCGGTGCTCGCGACGGTCGCCGGCTATCGCGAGACGATGCGGCAGCTTGCAAAGCTCCCGAACCTCGACGTTTGGTACGCGCGCGCCGATGTCGATTCGCTCGTCGCCGAGCTGCAGCAAGGACGGGAGCGGAAGGACGCACGAAGCCTCGAGCGCGCCGCTGCCAAGGCGCCGCTGAACGACCGCCACGCGCTCGCCAGGCTGATGCACGTCGTCGACGGCGAGCCGCGCATCGTCTCCGACCCGCCTTTGACCGTGCCGGTGACCGAACTCGGCGAAGGCCGTGACGAGCTGCAAGCCGCGGTGCGCACGGTCTTCCGCGCCTACCGGCACTCGCTCCAGAGCGACCGGCGGGACCTGCTCGAGGAGTTCCGTTTCGCCGACCTGGCGCGACGCGTGATCGGGGTCGGCAGCGTCGGGTTGCGCAGCTGGATCATCCTGCTGCTCGGCCGCGACAAATCCGATCCGCTTTTCCTGCAGCTGAAGCAGGCAGAGGCCTCGGTGCTCGAGCCCTACCTCGGCCGCGGCGACTACGCGAGCCACGCGCAGCGGGTCGTCAGGGGACAGCGCATCTCGCAAGCCTCGAGCGACATCTTCCTCGGCTGGACGCGCGTGGACGACCTCGACGGCGCGGCCCACGACTTCTACGTCCGCCAGCTACGCGACTGGAAGCTGTCGGTCGACCTGACGCAGATCCTGCCGCGGGCGCTCGCGATCTATGGCCGCTGGTGCGGTGCGACACTGGCGCGCGCGCACGCGCGCTCCGGCGACCGGATCGCGATCGCGTCGTACCTCGGAAAAGGCGACGGCTTCGACCGAGCGGTCGCCCAGTTCGCGAAGGCCTACGCCGATCTGACCGAACAGGATCACGCAGCGCTCACAGAGGCGGTGCGCTCGGGGCGGCTGCCCGCGACCGAAGGGATCTGACCAGGTCCGCGGAACGTGACCTCGGGAGACGTCGCTAGCAGCCCTCGACCGATTCGATCCGGGCGATGTCCGCCCGAAGTGCAGTGGCGTCGGCCGCGGCGAGCTTCTTCCCCGCCTGGGCCTTCACCTCGAGATCGAGCGCCTTCATCGCCACGCAGAACGCCGGCTTGTGGTTGGCAGCGACGAGCGCGAGCAGCGCGCGAACCTTGTCGGACAGGCTGAACCCGGGCCCGAGCTTCCGCTGGACGACGGTCTGAAGCAGGTCGCCCAGCTGCTCCGCGGCGCCCTCCACGTGCACCGTGAACGACTGCGGAGCCGACACGTTGTGGTGGGCGTCCACCGCCGAGCAGGTGACGACGGTATCGCCGATCGGGAACAGGGAACCCGACGACTTCGAGCAGGTCGGAGTGACCGCGCCGTCGACGTTGTCCGTCGCGCTCGCCGTGTAGGTCACAACCGCACCGCCCGGCCCGGTCGCGTTCACGGCGAAGGAGGCCGGCACGACGAGCACGGGAGCTACGTGGTCAACGACGACACCGAAGTTCCACTGGCTCGCGTGCGAGCTGAGGACGACGAGCTGCAGGTCGCCTCCCGCGAGCACGGTGCGGCTTGCAAGACACGGATCGGGGTTCGCCTGGCCGCTGCCGTCCGCGCACGCCGCCACCGCCACGCCGTCGCGGAGCACATCGATCGTCGCCGGATCGGTCGAGCCGACAAGCGACGAGTCGAGCGTGAACACGAGCCGCAACGGCACCGCGACCGTCGCGTCCGGCGCCGTGATCGTCAGCTGCTGCGGCAGCAGCTGATAGTTCGTCACCGTCCCGGTCGCCACACCCTGCTGGATCGAGACCTGACCGGCGTTCGGCGTCGTCACCGACGTCTGCAACGGCGCCGCCGTCGACGTCGTCGATCCCGTCGAGAGGGTGCCGCCTGCGGGCTCCGGCGCCGCGCCCCGGACGCACAGCTCGTTGAGGTTCATGCCGTAGAGCGGCTGATACACCTGGCAGCCGATCCGCGCGGAGAACAGGTCGGGGTGATCCGCGTTGAACAGGGGCACCATCGGCGCCTGAACCGCGATGTCGTGATCCAGCTGTGCGTAGGTCGCGTCCCGGTCCGGGCCCGGCGTCATCGCCGCCGCCTGCTCGAGCTGCGAGTCGAACGCGTCGTAGTACGAGAAGTCTGCTGCCCCCGGCGCCGAGCTGTCGAAGAGCAGATTGAGGAAGTCGTACGGATCGGCGTAGTCCGCCACCCAGCCGAAGAACGACACGTCGAACGCCGATGGGTCGGGCAGAACCTGGCCGAACAGCACTCCCCCCTCGACCTGTTGCACGTCGAGGTTGATCCCGAGCGGCGACAGGTCCTGCTGGAGCAGCGTGATGAGGGAGTCGGTGTTCATGCCGGCTCCGTTGATGCCATTGACGCCCGCGCTGATGACGGCGTGAAGCGTCACGGGATTGCTGGGGCTCACCTTGGCCTCGGAGGCCAGCGACATCGCGGCGATGAGATTCGGCGTGAACGGGTAGATCGACCAGTCCTCGAACCCCGGGAAGCCCGGCGGCAGGTACTGGTCGGTCGGCGTCGCCAGCGTCGTGAGCCAAGCGAACCCAGTCCGGTCGACCGCGTACGCGATCGCCTGGCGCAGCCGCGGGTCGGCCAGCGGCCCGTGGAGCGTGTTCAGGTCGATGAACCAGGTCGCCGCCTCGGGACTCGCGAAGTACTGCTGGTGACCGTCTGCCGCGGCCTGGCTGTCGGGGCCGTAGGCGCTGTTCAGCGAACCGATGTCGGCACCGTTGAGGTTCGGCGCATAGTCGGCTGCGCGGCTCTCGACGTCACTGATCGCGTGTGCGACGGAAACGTCGTAGAACCAGTCGATCTCGCCGAGGTTGCGCACGCGTGTCCCGCCGTAGTTCGGGTTCTGCTCGAGCACGACCTCGTCCGGCGTCGCCGACGCGACGTAGTACGGGCCGGCGCTCGCCATCGTCGGCGGCGCGTAGGCGTCGAGCGGCGCGTCGGATGGGACTGCGCAGAACGCGCTTTCGGCGAGAACCTCGACGAGGTTCGGTTGGGGCGCGTTGAGCGTGATGACGAGCTGGTTTCCGTTCGCCGAGGCCGACGCGATGTTCGGGTCTTCGCCACCTTGGTCGATGTCCGGGTTCTGCTGGCGCTCGATCGCGCGAACGAAGCTGTCCGCAGTCACCTCCTCGGTCGACGGAGGCGAGAAGCCGAATCCGGACTGGATCGTGAAGGTGTACGTCAGACCGTCCGCCGAGACGGTCGGGTAGCCCGAGGCGACCTCGGGCTGCAACACGAGCCCGAGCGAACCGGGCAGGTCGGCGTAGTTGTAGAGACGTGCGCACGTGAGGTACAGGATCTGCTGGCTGTTGCCGCCATAGACCACGGGATCCAACAGCCCCAGCCCGTTCGCGTCGACACTCCACTGCGTGGAGTCCTCGACGCGGATCGTCTCGCCCGCCGCCCGCGCCGAGCCCGCGAGCGTTGCCGCAGCAAGCGCCGCCAGGAGCACCAAGCCAAGCCGCATCCTCATTGCCGCACCTCTCTCGCCGGTAGCCACAAGTTGTGTGGCCGCCCTCGGGCTGACCAGCCTCTGCCGCCGGGCGGCCGGTGTCAAGTGAGGCGGCTAGGTCGCGACGTGAAGGAGAGCGGATGATGGGACTCGAACCCACGACCTTCTGCATGGCAAGCAGACGCTCTACCAACTGAGCTACATCCGCGAACGGTCGCCAGTATAGCCCGGGCCAGGCGGGGCTCTCAGGCGAGACCCAGACGGGCCGCCATCGTGCGGGCGACCGCCTGGAGGCCCGAGAGCGGGCGAATCATCACCGTGAAGCGCTCGATCAGCCCGGCCTCGTTCTCCTCCAGGATGTCGATCCCTTGCAGGTCCCGGTCGCCCACGTTCGCCTCGAAGAAGAGGATCGTCGTGCGGCCGTCGTGCCACTCGTTCGTGTAGCGGAAGTTCTCGAACACGGTCGCGACGAGGCGCAGGATCTGCTCCACCGTCTCCTTGCCTTCGTAGGGCTTGTAGACGGCAGGGCTGCGGAAGGTGACATCGTCAGCGAGCGTCGCCATCGCGCCGTCGTGGTCGTCGGCGAGCACCGCGATCCCGAACGGGTGCGCGACGCTCATACGGCTGCATCCAGTGCTTCGTTGACGAGCTTGTCGGCGAGCTCGTTGTGCGCGCGCTTCACGTGCCGATACTCCACATTTTTGAGCCGGCGCGCCAGCCGAGCCGCTTCGAGCGAGAGCTCGCGCAACGCTTCGTTCTTCACGCGGTACTCGCCGCGCATCTGCTTGACCATCAGCTCCGAGTCGGAGACGACCTCCAGGTCGGGCACGTGCAGCTCGATCGCCTTGGCGAGGCCGGCGATCAGCCCGCTGTACTCCGCGACGTTGTTCGTCGCCTCGCCGATCGCCTCTCCCTCGGCGGCGAGCACCGTCCCGTCCTCCGCTTCCAGCACGTAGCCGTAGGCGGCAGGCCCGGGATTGCCACGCGCCCCGCCGTCCGTATAGAGGCGCGCCTTCAAGACACAACCTTGCGATTCACCGCGATGAGCCCGGACAAGCAGGTACCTGGTACCTGACCAGGTACCAGGTACCGGTCTGCGGCGCTGCGCGGCGAAAAGGTGTCTGACACCTAGGTGTCAGACACCGGCTGCTCGACGTTGTCGATCTGCGCGCGCTGCAGCTTGCCGCTGTAGTCGACGTACACCGACTTCCACTCGGTGAAGACGTCGAGCGCGGCCTGGCCCGCCTCGCGGTGACCGTTGCCGGTCTGCTTCATCCCGCCGAACGGCAAATGCACCTCGGCGCCGGTCGTGCCGGCGTTGATGTAGGTGATGCCGGTCTGCAGGTCGCGCATCGCCTTGAACGCTTTGTTGACGTCGCGCGTGAAGATCGACGACGAGAGCCCGTACTTGACGCTGTTCGCCGCGTACACGGCTTCCTCGAACGAATCGACCGGGATCAGCGCGGTCGTCGGGCCGAAGATCTCCTCCTGCGCGATCCGCATCTGCGCGTCGACGTCGGCAAAGACCGTCGGGCGGTAGTAGAAGCCGTGCCCCTCGACGCGCTCCCCGCCGGTCAGCAGCTTCGCGCCTTCGCTCTTCCCGATCTCCGTGTACGAGTGGATCTTCTCGACGGCGGTCTCGTTGATCACGGGGCCGATCTGCGTGTCGTCCTCCCACGGCGCGCCGATGCGCATCTTCTCCGCGCCGGCGACGAGCTTGCGCTGCAGTTCCTCGTAGACCGCGCGGTGCACGATCACGCGCGAGGCCGCCGTGCAGCGCTGGCCCGCGGTGCCGAAGGCCGACCAGAGGATGCCCTCGACGGCGAGATCGACGTCGGCGTCGTCCATCACGATGATCCCGTTCTTGCCGCCCAGCTCGAGATGGACGTGCTTCAGCTCGTCGGCCGCGTTCTTCGTTACGAGCACGCCGGTCTCGCGCGAACCCGTGAACGTGATCACCGGCACGTCCGGATGGCGCACGAGCGCGTCGCCCGCCTCCTCGCCGAAGCCGTGCACGATCTGCACGACGCCCTCGGGCAGCCCGGCTTCGTACAGCAGCTCGACGAAGCGCTGAGCGAGCAGCGGAGTGTCCTCCGCCGGCTTCAACACGACCGTGTTGCCGCAGACGAGCGCCGGGGTGAGCTTCCACGCAGGGATCGCGATCGGGAAGTTCCACGGCGTGATCGCGCCGACGACGCCCACCGGCATGCGGACGCTCATCATGAACTTGTCGCGGAGCTCCGACGGTGTGGTGTGGCCGAAGAGGCGCCGGCCCTCGCCGCCCATGTAGTAGCTCATGTCGATCGCTTCCTGGACGTCGCCGCCCGCCTCCGCCTTCACCTTCCCCATCTCGCGGGTCATCAGGTCGGAGAGCTCCGGCTTGCGCTGCTCGAGCAGCTGCGCGAAGCGGAAGAGAATGTTGCCGCGCTCGGGCGCCGGCACGAGGCGCCACTCCTCCCACGCGGCGCGCGCGATCGCGACCGCGCGGTCGACGTCGGCAGCGGTCGAGCGCGGGAACGTCTCGATCACCTCGCCGGTGGACGGGTTCAGAGATTCGAACGTTGCGGCCGCCATGCGGACCATGGTAGGCCGAACCTGGTTTCCGGCGCAGCCGGAACCAGGTTCGTGTCTGAGAGAACTGTTTGAGACAGGAACCTGGTTTCGCCTGCGGCGAGAACCAGGTTCAGCTGTCGGGCACGTCGGTGTCGGGGAAGGTCCCCGGCACCCGCGGGCGGCGGCGGTCGCGGATCTCGCGGCGCTCCTTGAACGACCCATCGTCCTGGCCCGCACGGCGGTCGGGGCCCTCGCGGCGGTCGATGATCACCGTCACGTTCGGGTTGTCCTTGTAGTAGTCGACCATCTTGTCGAAGAGCTCCGCCTCGAGCTCCTTCGGGATCACGCAGTAGATCACCGGCTCAGTCTAAGGCGCGCAGCGGCGGAAGCTAGAGCCGGGCGATGTTCGGGACGATCCGGCCGTCCTCTTCCATGTGGGCGTTCCACTCGGTGATCGCCCCTTCGAGATCACTCGGATCGTGCCCTCGCTCCTCCAACCGCACCGGGTTGTCCGAGTCGAGCGAGACGCGGTAGGAGTACCAGGAGATGTCCCAGGCGACCGTCACCACCACCTCGGCGTTGACGCCGGAGAGGACGACGACCGAGACCTTGGGCGTGCCGAGCGACTTGCCGATCCCGCCAATCGTGCGCCGGTACTGCGAGGCGTTGAAGATGTCAGCTGCCTCGACCATCGACAGCTCGTGCTCGGAGAGGCGGCGCAGGATCGGCTCCGAGGCAACCGTCTCCTCGGCCCCACGTGAGCGGCCGCCGAGGATCCCGGAGAGGAAGCTGCCGCGCTTGCGCCGCTCGGCCGGCACGGTGAGCGAGGTCGGCGCACCTTCTCGCACCCAGCCGTACTCCATCGCGGTCTCGGCGCACAGCGGACAGACGTCCACGTAGTCGGCCCCGCCATTCGGCGAGAACCGAATCGCTCTCTCCCCCATCAGCAACGTGCGCTCACAGATCGCGCACGCACGCTCCACGGTGACCCGTGTGATGCGTGTCATATGGGAAGCGTAGCGAGGGAGCTACGCGGGGACCGCCTCGTTGTCCTTCTTCGCCGCTTCGATCAGCTTTTGAGCGATGTGCGTGGGGACTTCCTCGTAGCGCAGGAACTGCATGTGGTAGTCGCCACGACCCCCCGTGAGCGAGGTGAGCGCCTGGTTGTAGGTCAGCACCTCGGCCATCGGCACCTCGGCCTTGATCGTGGTCATCCCGCCCTTCGGCTCCATCCCGTGCAGGCGCCCACGCCGGGAGTTGAGGTCGCCGTTGATCGCGCCGACGGCCTCGTCGGGCACGGTCACCTCGAGCTCCATGATCGGCTCGAGGAGCACCGGCTGCGCCTGCTCGTAGGCGGCGCGGAAGGCCATCGAGCCGGCGATCCTGAACGCCATCTCCGACGAATCGACGTTGTGGTAGCTGCCGTCGACGAGCGTCACGCGCACACCCTGCACGGGCGCTCCGGCGAGGTTGCCGTGCTGCAGCGCCTCCTGGATGCCCTTGTCGACCGCGGGCCGGAAGCCGTGCGGGATGACGCCGCCGACGATCTTGTCGACGAACTCGTAGCCGACGTGGTCGTCGAGCGGTTCGAGCACGATGTGGCAGTCGCCGAACTGGCCGCGCCCGCCGGTCTGCTTCTTGTAGCGGCCGTGCGCGCGGGCCTCGCCCTTGATCGTCTCGACGTACGGGACACGCGGCTGGTGCAGCTCCATCTCGACGCCGAAGCGACGCCTCGCCCGCTCGACGGCGACCTCGACGTGCACCTGGCTCATGCCCGAGAGGAGCTCCTCCCCCGTCTGCTGGTCGCGTGAGAGGCGAAGCGTCGGGTCCTCCTCGCCGAGCCGGCGCAGCGCCTGCGCGACCTTGTCCTCGTCGCCCTTCGTCTTCGCGGAGACCGCGAAGCTCATCACCGGTTCGGGGAACCCGAGCGCGGGCGGCTCGAGGTCGTGCTCGGCGTCGACGAGCACGTCGCCCGTCTGCACCTCCTTCAGCTTCGCGACGGCGCCGATGTCGCCCGCGCCGAAGCCGTCGGCCTTCTCGTGCTCTTTGCCGTCGAGGGTCATCAGCGAGCCGAGCCGCTCCTTGGAGTGGTCGCGGTGGTTGACTAGCGTCGTGTCGCTGCGCACCTCGCCCGCGTAGACGCGGAAGATCGAGATGCGGCCCGCGAACGGGTCGGCGACCGTCTTGAAGACGAACGCCGCGACCTTCGCGTCGGTGTCGATCGGCGAGCCCTTCTTCGCCGGGCTCGGCACGCCCTCGACGATCAGGTCGAGCAGCGCGTGTGCGCCCAGGTTCTTCGTCGCGACGCCGCAGGCGACGGGGTAGATCTCGTCGCGCGTGACGGCGTTCTTCAGCGCCGCGGCAATGTCCTCGGCCGGAATCTCATCGCCGCTCAGGTAGCGCTCCATCAGCGCCTCATCGGTCTCGACGACCGCATCGAGCAGCTTGGTGCGGTACTCCTGGACGGTGGCGGCCAGCTCGTCCGGGATCGCGACCGGATCGCCCTCGCGCTCGCCGTTCGGATCCAGATACGCGCAGTTGTGCAGCAGGTCGACGACGCCGCTCAACTCGTGCTCCGCGCCGATCGGCAGCTGGATCGCGACGCAGCGGTCGGAGAGCTGCTCCTGCACCGCGGCCAGCACCCGGTAGAAGTCGGCGCGCTCGCGGTCGAGCATGTTGATGTAGACGACCCGGGAGAGCTCGAGCTCGTCCGCGCGGTTCCACACGCGCGCCGTGTTCACCTCGATGCCCATCACGCCCGAGACGACGACGAGGGCGCCCTCGACCACGCGCAGCGACGCAACCGTGTCTGCCTGGAAGCCGGAGTCGCCGGGTGTGTCGATGAAATTGAGCTTGCGGCCCTGCCACTCACACGAGCAGAGCGACGCGGAGAGCGACATCTGCCGCTTCTGCTCGTCCTCGTCCCAGTCCGAGACGGTCGTTCCCGCCTCGATCGTCCCGAGCCGGTTCGTCTTTTCCGCCTGGAAGAGCAGGGCCTCGACGAGCGAGGTCTTGCCCGTTCCGCGGTGGCCGACGACGGCGACGTTGCGGATCTTCCCGGCTTCGATGGGCATCGAGTCCTCCTGGGCGTGTGGTACGGGTCGCGCGAATCCTATGCCCCGGCCGAGGCCAGGGCGAGACGGCCTGTGACCGTGCGATCGGAGGCGATCGACCAGGAGATGCGAACGGCGCGCGAGCCGCAGGAGCCACGCAGGCCGTCGGTGGCGAGGGACGTCACCGTGCCGCGGCAGGATGCGCCCGTCGGGAAGTTGAGCGCGAGCGCGGCCTGCTCGACCTGGCCCTCCGCGACGAGGAGGTCGACCCGCAGTCCGGCGCCGCCGGCATGGCCGACAACCGAGAGCACCGGCGAGGAGTTGTCGCCCAGGACTTGCGCGGCGACGGTGCCCGTGAACGCCGTCGGGACGGTGGTGACCACAGGCGCGGCGATCGTCGTCGTCGTCGTGTGGGGCGCCTTCGGCTGTGGCGCGAAGGCAAGCGCGAGCACGGCGACGACGGCCGTCGCGGCGACACCCCCGACCGCGCCGAGGCTGACCGTGCGTGCGAAGCGCCCGAGGAACGCGAGCCCGACCGTGCACACGGCCATCCCGACGAGCGCGATGAACCAGAAATCCTGCCGGTCGGTGCCGGCCAGGAGCCCGTGCCCGGTCGCCGTCAGCCACACCGCGAGCGTCACGTAGTGGATGCGCCGCCAGACGTGGAACGGCAGCCGCTTGCGCAGCAGGTTCGAGAGCGAGACCGCCAGGAGCAGCAGCGCGGACGTGATGCCGAGGCCAACGCCGAACGGCCGGTAGGCCGTCCGAAACGGGATCACGAGCTGCATGATCGAGATCGGAACGACCTTGTCCGCGAGCAGCGCGATTCCGTGCAGAGCCAAGAAGACGCCGGTGAGGATCGCGAGGAACCGGTGCACTTCCTCGACGGCGAAGCGCGGCCACGTAAATCGCGCGCGCGCCGACATGAGCACGCCGACGACGACCGAGGACGAGAGAAGCAGGTACGCGACGATTCCCGCGGAGCGGGCGACGTACCAGGTGAGCGCGGTCATGCAGCAACCCGCGCGGGGACGGCGCTCGTCCAGCTCTGGTTGATGACGACGACGCCGTCGTGATCGACGAACCGCCCGGCCAGCCCGCGGCCGTCGAGCCACGCCGGGCCTCGGTCGCCGAGGAGCAGCGCCGCCTTGGCTGCGACATCCGCCGCGAGGCAGGTCGGCGCCGCGACCGTCACGTCACGCCACGCTACGCGCGCCGGCGAGCCGGTTGCGACGTCGATCAGGTGATGCTGCCGCTCGCCGCCACGCAGCCAGGAGCGCTTCGACACGCTGCTCGTCGCGAGACCGCCGCGGTCGAGGGTGACGGTGTCGCCGCCTGGGAGCCCGACCACGATCGGGCACGCCGTCGCGAGATCGCCGCCGGCGGAGACCCAGCCTTCACCGAGCAACGCGAGCGCGTCGTCAACCGTCCTTCCCTTCACGACCCCGTTCAGGTCGAGCGTGACCGGCTCGGCGCGCAGGAGGATCCTGCCGCGCAGTACAAGCGAGCTCAACGAGGCCACCGCCGCCGGCTCGACCGGATCGCCGTCAGGGGGGAGCAGCGAGAAGTCACGGTCGTAGCCGGCGGCGAGCACTGCACCACCGACGGTGGGGGAAACAAGCCCGTCGGTGGTACGAGCGGCGTCGAGTGCCAGGGCAAGCATCGACGCCAGCTCCTCCGAGAGAACGGTCACGCCGTGCGGTTGAGCGTTGACGCGATTGAGCTCGGAGGATTCGATGAAACGGCTGAAGCGGCGGTCGCGTTCGTCGAACAGGCGGCGCACCTCGCCGAGCGGAGCGCCGGGGAGCAGCACGACCTCGCAGCCCATTGAGCGAAACGTGTTCATGATCCCGAGCTCTGGACGACGGGCTGGCTGGCGGCGGGCGCCGGGCTGACGGAGCTGCTCGAGCCGCCTGCCGCCGCCTGCAGCGAGCCCGATTCGCTCGGGATCGCCGCCTGCGCCGAGGTCGAGTGCTGCCCGTGCGTGCCCGGGTGGGTAGCACGGGCGACCACGGCGCCGCCGGCGAGGGCGCCGGCGGCGACGACACCGATCGCGTACCGGGTGATGCGAACGCGCCGGCGGGCGGATTCCATGCGGGAGGGGCGGCTCATCACCCCCAGCGTGCTCGGCGGCCCTAAGTCGAGGCTAAGGCCTCGGTTTAGATTTCCTATGGATTCAGGCGCGGGCGGCGGCGCCGGCGAGGCGCGCTTTCAGGCGCAGGATCGCCTTGGTGTGGAGCTGGGAGACGCGCGACTCGGTCACGCCGAGCACCTCGCCGATCTCGCGCAGGGTCAGCTCCTCGTAGTAGTAGAGCGTGACCACGAGCTTCTCCCGCTCGGGCAGCCGGGCGATCGCGTCGGCGAGCGCCTCGCGCATCTCGGTCTCGTCGAGTACTTCGGCCGGCCGCGGCCCCGTGGTGTCCTCGATCGTGTCCAGCAGCGAGACCTGGTCACCTTCCCCCGACACGGACCAGAGCTCGTCGAGGGCGGCGATCGACGACCGCGAGATGTCGGTCAGCGAATCCTCGAGCTCGGCGACCGTGATGCCGATCTTGGCGGCGATCTCCTCATCCGTCGGCGCCGTCCCGAGCTTCGCCTCGAGCTCGGCGATCGCGCGCTCGATCTCGCGTGCGCGGGAGCGAACCGAGCGCGGCACCCAGTCGAGGGCGCGCAGCTCGTCGATGATCGCGCCCTTGATCCGGGCGATCGCGTACGTCTCGAACTTGATGTCGCGGCCCGGGTCGTAGCGCTCGATCGCCCCGATCAGGCCGAGCAGGCCGTACGACACGAGGTCGCCTTCGTCGACGTGGGCCGGCAGGCCCGAGCCGAGGCGGCCGGCGACGTATTTGACGAGCGGCGCGTACGTCAGGATCAGCCGGTCGCGGATCGCCTTGTCGTTGGTCCGCCGGAACTCCAGCCACAGTGTCTGTGTGTCCTCCCCCGCCACAGGTTGAGAATACGCGCTAGACGCGCGTTTTCCTCAGGGCGGCGTAGGCAAGTGACCCCATCCACCCCGCGAGAGCGCCCGAGGCGACCGCAATCGGCCACTGGCCGGCGCTCACGCTGTAGAGCGCAATCCCAGCGAATGCCAGCGTGATCAGGGTGAAGAGCGCGGCCAGGGGCACGCGGCGATGCTACTGCGGAAGCCGCCGATACAATCGGCACCGCAACCGAGGGGCGTGGCGCAATTGGTAGCGCACCGGTCTCCAAAACCGGGG
>PLDP01000186.1 GCA_003136795.1 Actinomycetota bacterium | reverse complement strand
GACGCAGGCGCGCCCCCAGGGCGACGCGGACGCAGCAGCCGTCGTGCGCGGCGAGGCGGAGTGGTTGCGTGCCCGCGGTCTCGCGCCCCGCTACTTCTGCGGCGGCGGCTGGTACCTCGACGAGCCGGTCGCGGAGGTGCTGGCCTCGTTCGGCTACGTCGACTGCTCCTCGACGACGTTCCGGCAGGGCTACCTCGGCGAGGGGGCGCCCCGCGTGCAGCTGCCGGGGCCCCGCCGGCTGAGGCTCGGCAGCGGCGCCGAGCTGCTCGAGCTGCCGGCGACCCACTCGCTCGGCCTCCTCGCCCGCGAGCTCGTTCGTCTCGACGGCCCCGTCCACCTGCACTTCCACGATTGGGAGCTCGTCGATCGCCGTCGCGCGCTCGCCCTCGAGGCGCTCTTGCGCCTCTTGCGGCTGCGGCGGCGGCCGCTCTCGGTCGACGAGCTGGCTTCACGGGCCGCCGCTGCGCCGATCCTCGGCTGGCACGAGGCTACGATCGCGCCGTGAGCGCCCCCCGCCCGGACGTCCGCGCCGCGCGGCCGTACCTCCTGTCCTCCTCGCCGATCAAGACGCTGCTGCGCCGCCTCGGGAGCATCGCCGCGCTCGCCGCCATCGACATCGGCGGTCTCGTGATCGGGCTCTACGGCGCGCTCGCCTTCCGCTCGCTGCTCTTCGACCCCAAGCCGATCCTCTGGGGCCTGCTCTGGGACCACGAGACATCGTGGCTCGCGTTCCTGATCCTGCTGCTCGTGCTCGTCTTCTGGCGGGCCGGGCTCTACGCGCCGCGCGAGCTGCGCGAGGGCGCGGGCAGGGTCGTGCCGAGCGTGTTCCTCGTCTCCGCACTCGCGCTCGCGTTCGCGATCGGCACGGGGCAGCACTTCACGACCTTCGGCCTCTATGTCGTCGGCGCGATCCTCGTCGCCTTGGCGATCGGGCTCCTGCGCGCGAGCTACGAGCTGATCACCGGCACGCTGATGGCCGCGATGGGGGTGCGCCGCAAGGCGGTGCTCGTCGGCGACGAGGCGGCGCGCACGCACCTGCGCGAGACGCTCGGCGCGCGCCGCGGCGGCATCTACTACGAGTTCGCCGGCGAGATCGATCCCGGCCCCGAGGTCGAGGAGACACTCCTCGGGCCGCCGATCGACGAGCTGATCGTCGCCGACTCGGGCCTCGACGACGGCCGACTGCTCGAGATCGTCGAGGCGGCGCACCGCCGCGGTGTGAAGGTGCGCGTGGCGCCGCGGACGACGGAGCTCCTCATCGAGCGCGGCGAGTACGTGCCCGGACAAGGGGTGCCGCTGTTCGAGCTGCGGCCGCCGATCTTCGCCGGCACCGACTGGGCGACGAAGCGCTCGTTCGACCTGCTCGTCGGCGCGCTGATCGTCGTCGTCGGGCTCCCGGTCTGGCTTCTGATCGCNNNCGGCTCTCGATCGACGAGGTGCCGAACGTGCTCAACGTGCTGCGCGGTGAGATGTCGCTGGTCGGCCCGCGCCCGCTGCCGCTGCGCGACTACGACCAGCTCGAGCCGTGGCATCGGCGCCGCTACAACGTCCTGCCCGGCGTGACCGGTCTCTGGCAGGTCGCCGGCCGCTCCGACCTCACCTTCGACGACCTGGTGCGGCTCGACTTCTACTACCTCGAGAACTGGTCGATCTGGCTCGACGTGACGATCCTCTTCAAGACCCCCTTTGCCGTGCTCTCGCGGCGCGGCGCCTACTGACGAACCTGGTTTCCGGCGCAGCNNACGCGTGTGTGAGCGAGGTTCGACTCGTCGAAGACGTCAACCTGGTTCCCTTCGGGGAACCAGGTTGCGCGTTTACAGCGCCGTAACCCTGCTCTGAGACACTTCTGGGCGTGAAGCTGCTCGTCGCCGCCTCCGCCGTCGACCTCGACTTTCGCTACGGCTGCACGCCCGCGTGGTGGCAGCTCTGGAAGGGCCTCTACGAGGAGGGCGTCGATCTCGTCGTCACGCCCTACCGCGGCCGCGCGGTCGAGTCGCCGTGGTGGCGGACGGCGCCGAACCCGACCTTCGTCGAAGGCGAGTCGTTCGCCCGCGCACGCGACGCCGTCGCACGGCTCAAGGGCGACGCGTATCTGCGCCGCGCCGAGGACAATCCGGAGGACGGCTTCGGCGAGCGCCTGACGCGCGAGGCAGTCTGGCGCTGGGTGACGCCGCGCTGGCGCAAGCACCTCGACCGGCTGGTGCGTGAGGAGCGGCCCGACGCGCTCGTCGTCTTCACGGTGCCGATGGCGCACCTGCGCGGCATCCCGACCTATCTGCGCGAGCGCTACGACCTGCCGATCGTCTTCTACGACGGCGACGTGCCGATGAGCCTGCCCGAGTTCGGCGGCATGGACACCGGCTTCAACTGGTACCACCAGGCCGACCCGTCCGAGTACGACCTCGTCGTCTCCAACTCCGAAGGCGGGCTCGAGCGGCTGCGCGAGCTCGGTGCGCGACGGGCCGAGGCGGTCTTCTGGGGCGCCGACCCCGACTTCTTCGCGCCGCAGGCGGTGGAGAAGGAGATGGACGTCTTCTTCTATGGCTACGGCGACAAGTTCCGGCGCGAGTGGATGCAGGCGCTCGTCGGCGAGCCCTCGCGCGCGCTGCCCGCTGCCGACTTCGCGCTCGGCGGGCGCGATTTCCAGGGCGACGTGGGCAACGCACGGCTGATCGGCGACGTTCCGTTCAACACGTTCGCGCGCGCGATCTCCGCCGCGCGTGTCAACCTCTGCATCACGCGCCGCTCGCACGCAACCGTCTACGCATCGTCGTCCTGCCGGCCCTTCGAGCTCGCCTCTGCCGGCGCGGCGATCGTCGCCAACCCGTACAACGGCATCGAGCGGTGGTTCGAGCCAGGCTCCGAGATCATCGTCGTCGAGGACGCCGAACAGGC
>PLDP01000047.1 GCA_003136795.1 Actinomycetota bacterium | reverse complement strand
GCAGCGGCGGGTCGAGCAGGCGAATCGTCACCGGCAGCCCTGCCATCGCCTCGAAGATCCCCTCGAAGTCGGACTGCTGGAACGGCAGCAGCCGCTCGAGCGCGCTGCGGCGGCCTGCCTCGCTGTCGGCGAGGATCATTTCCTGCACGACCGGCAGCCGCTCGGCGCCGAAGAACATGTGCTCGGTGCGGCAGAGGCCGATCCCCTGCGCGCCGAACTCACGCGCGCGCGTCGCATCCTCGGGGTTGTCGGCGTTCGCGCGCACCTTCAACCGGCGCGCCGCATCCGCCCAGCCGAGAATCGTCTCGAAGTCCTCGTTGATCTGCGGCGGCACCAGCGGCACCTCGCCGATGAACACACGGCCCGTGCCACCGTCGATCGTGATCACGTCGCCTTCCTGCAGCGTCCGGCCGCCGATCGTCGCCGTACCGCTCTCGAGCGTCAGGTCGTCGCAGCCCGCCACGCACGGCTTGCCCATGCCGCGCGCGACCACCGCCGCATGCGAGGTCATGCCGCCGTGCACGGTGAGGATGCCCTCCGCAGCGATCATCCCGTGGATGTCGTCCGGGGTCGTCTCCCAGCTGACGAGGATCACCGGCCCGGACTTCGCACGCGCGACTGCCGTGTCGGCGTCGAAGACGATCGCGCCGCTCGCCGCGCCGGGCGATGCGTTCAAGCCTTTCCCCGCCACCTCGAGCGCTGCCTTCGGGTCGATCATCGGATGAAGCAGCTGGTCGAGCTGCCCCGGATCGATGCGGCCGACCGCGTCCTCGCGGGTGATCAGCCCCTCATCGACCATCGCGACCGCCGCCTTCAGCGCGGCCGCCGCGGTGCGCTTCGCCGCACGCGTCTGCAGGAGATAGAGCTGCTCGTCTTCGACCGTGAACTCGATGTCCTGCATGTCGCGGTAGTGCTCCTCGAGCCGGCGCATCGTCTCGACGAGCTGGTCGAAGGCCTTCGGCAACACGTCGCGCATCGCCTCGAGCGGCTGCGGCGTGCGAATGCCGGCTACGACGTCCTCGCCCTGCGCGTTCGCGAGGAACTCGCCGTAGAGGCCGCTCTCGCCGGTGGACGGGTCGCGCGTGAACGCGACACCCGTGCCGGAGCGCTCGCCCTTGTTGCCGAACACCATCTGCACGACGTTGACCGCGGTGCCGAGGTCGTCGGCGAGGTGGTGCGCGCGGCGGTAGACCTGCGCGCGCGGTGTGTCCCACGACTCGAACACCGCGCGCACCGCGCGCAAGAGCTGCTCGCGCGCGTCGACCGCGAACTCGAGCCCTGTCTCCTCGCGGTAGATCTGTTTGAACGTCGCGACGAGCTCGCGCAGATCGTCCGCGGAGAGATCGGTGTCGTGCTGGACGCCGCGCTCGAGCTTCAGCGACGAGAGAGCGCTCTCGAAGCGGTGCCCGTCGATCCCCTCCACCACCTCGCCGAACATCTGGATCAACCGGCGATACGAGTCGAACGCAAAGCGCGTGTTGCCGGTCCGCTCCGCGAGCCCCTCGGCCGCAGCATCGTTCAAGCCGAGGTTGAGGATCGTGTCCATCATCCCCGGCATCGAGACCGCAGCCCCCGAGCGCACCGAGACGAGCAGTGGATCGCCGCTCGCCCCGAACCGCTTCCCGGCGCGCTCCTCGAGCCGCCGCACGTGCTCGTCGACCTCCGCCTCGAGCCCGGCCGGCAGCTCGCGCGCCGCCATGTAGGCACGGCACGCATCGGTCGTGATCGTGAAACCTGCCGGGACCGGCACGCCCAGCTTTGTCATCTCGGCCAGACCGATCCCCTTGCCGCCGAGCAGCTCCCGGCCGCCCGTCGTGGGCTCGTCGAAGTCGTAGACGTAGCGATCCGCCATCTGGAGGCGGAATCTATCCGGCCGCGTCACTCGCCCGGCGGCCGGTCCGGCGGCGCGAACGGAACTCCGCGAGCCACGCGAGCGAGCGCAGGCCGAACCAGAACGGCGTAAAGAGGCCGTAGAAAAGGACGAGCGCCGCGCCGAGCGCCGTGTACCAGACGGCCCAGCGCCACCTGGGGACGGGCGGTTTCGGCTTCACGCCGTCCGCGCCTCCTCGCGGCGCCGCTCGACGACGCGGATGATCCGGTGCGAGATCTCCTCGATCGACAGCTCGCTGACCTCGATCACCGGGCAGCCGAGCCGCCGGTGCACCTGCTCGGCGTAGTCGAGCTCCTCGTAGATCTCCACCAGGCTCGCGTACTTGCGGTCGCCGCGCATCCACCGGATCCGCTCGCCGCGGATCTCCGACAGGCGCTTGGCGTCGATCGTCAGCCCGACGACCTTCGTCTGGTCGATCGTGAAGAGCTCGGGCGGCGGGTCGATCCCTTTCACGAGCGGCACGTTCGCGGTCTTGTAGCCGAGGTAACCGAGGTAGATCGAGAGCGGCGTCTTCGACGTGCGCGAGACGCCGACGAGCACGAGGTCCGCCTCGCCGAGCCCCGCCGGCACGCCGTCGTCGTACTTGACCGCGAACTCGATCGCCGACATGCGCCGGAAGTACGCGTCGTTCAGCGGTGGCCGCGCGCCCGGCTTCATCCGCGCCGACTGGCCCGAGACGCGGGCCACGGCATCGATCGGGTGGCCGAGCAGGTCGCAGTAGTGCAGTTTCGCGTTGCGGCACAGCGTGCGCATCGATTGGCGCAGCTCGGGCTCGACGAGCGTGTAGATGACGACCGCCTGGCGCCCTTTCATCCGCTCGACGGCGAGCTGCAGGTCGGCGACCGACTCCACCCGCGGGTGGCGGATCTCGTTGAACTCCTGATCCGGGAACTGGGCCTCGAGCGCCTGGACGAGCCGCGCGGCCGTCTCGCCGGTCGAGTCCGAGATCATGTGCAGTTCGACGAGATTCACCGGCGCACCATAACCGGCGCTTCGCCGCGCCCACGGTCGCCTCGTTGCCCTAGATTCCGGGGATGGGAATCGCCCACTGGGACGAGATCGAGCCGCAGCAGCGCGCCAAGGGCGAGATGGACGCCACCTGGCAGCGGCTCGGCGATCCCGCGGGTGCGCGCACCGTCGGCCTGAACCGCGTGCGCGTCGCGCCGGGCAAGCTCCCGACGCCGCCCCACTCGCACGGCGCATCGGAGGAGGTCTTCTACGTCCTCGCAGGCTCGGGCCTCGCCTGGCAGGACGGCGACGTGCACGAGGTGCGGCCGGGGGACTGCGTGATCCATCGCGCAGACCACCACGAGCACACCTTCGTCGCCGGCCCGGAAGGGCTCGACTATCTCGTCTTCGGCACGCGCCACCCGACGGAGATCGGCTGGCTCCCTCGTTCCCGTGCGATCCGCATCGGCTGGCCGTGGGTGATCGGGCGCGACGACGACCCCTGGGACATCGAAGCCGGGGTCGAGCCCCTCGTGGTCGGTGACCCGGCGCCGCGACCGGAGAACATCGTCAACGTCGACGAGGTCGAACTCGAGACGTGGGGGAACGCAACGACCGCGCCGCTTGCGACGCACGAGCGGTCCGACCTCGCCGGCTTCCATTGGGAGCGCCTGCGGCCGGACAGCCGCGGCTCCGTGCCGCACTGTCATTCCGAAGAAGAGGAGATCTTCGTCATCCTCGAAGGCAGCGCGACCCTCGAGCTCTGCCCCTCGCCGGTGCGTGCGGCGCGCGGCGCCGAGGCCGAGGAGCTGGAGCTTCGCCCTGGGCACATCGTCGCGCGGCCGCCGGGCACCGGGATCTCGCACTCGTTCCTCGCCGGACCGGACGGCGTCACGATGCTGATCTACGGCACGCGGCGCCCGAACGACATGTGCTGGTATCCGCGCTCGCAGAAGATCTTCTGGCGTGGGCTGGGCGTGATCGGGCGCATCGAGTCGCTCGAGTACGGCGACGGCGAACCGGACGACTAGCTAGTTTCAGGAGATGGCCGACAGCGTCGTCACGATCGAAAAGGTCGCGTCCCTGTGCCGCCGCCGCGGCTTCGTCTACCCCACCTCGGACATCTACGGCGGTCTCGGCTCGTCGTTCGACTTCGGCCACTACGGCGTTCTCTTGGCGCAGAACATCAAGGGCGAATGGCAGCGCTCGATGATCCAGGAGCGCGACGACATGGTCGCCCTCGACTCGGCTGTGATCCTCAACCCACAGGTCTGGGTCGCTTCGGGGCACGTCCAGGGGTTCTCCGACCCGATGGTCGACTGCCGCACCTGCAAGCTGCGCTTCCGGGCCGACCAGCTCGAGCAGAGCAATTGCGGCATGCGCCCGTCGAAGCGTCCCGGCGAGGACGCGCAGTGCGACCTGACGGAGCCGCGGCATTTCAACCTGATGTTCGAGACGCACGTCGGCGCGCTCCGCGACGACGCGAGCATCGCGTATCTCCGCCCGGAGACGGCGCAGGGCATCTTCGTCAACTTCAAGAACGTCACCTCGTCGCTGCGTGTGAAGCCGCCGTTCGGGATCGCGCAGATCGGCAAGAGCTTCCGCAATGAGATCACGCCGGGAAACTTCCTCTTCCGCGTGCGCGAGTTCGAGCAGATGGAGATGGAGTTCTTCGTGCCTCCCGCCGAAGCCGACGAGTGGTATCGCTACTGGATCGACCAGCGCGTCGGCTGGCATCTGGGCCTCGGACTGCGCGAGTCGCACCTGCGCGTGCGCGTGCACGAGGCCGACGAGCTCTCGCACTACTCGAGCGCGACCTCGGATCTCGAGTACCTGTTCCCGATCGGCTGGCAAGAGCTCGAGGGCGTTGCGAACCGGGGCGACTACGACCTGCGCCAGCACAGCGCGGCGTCGGGAACGACGCTCGAGTGGATCGGCCACGAGGAGCGCTACGTCCCGTACGTGATCGAGCCCGCGATCGGCGTCGGCCGCGCGTTCCTCGCGTTCCTCTGCGACGCCTACGACGAGGAGGTCGTCGCCGACCGCCCGCGCACCCTTTTGCGCCTGCATCCGCGCCTCGCACCGGTGAAGGCGGCGGTGCTGCCGCTGGTCGGCAAGGACACCGCGATGGTCGAGCAGGCGCGCGGGCTCTACAAGGACCTGCGGAGATCGATGTCCGCCGAGTACGACGACGCCGCGG